>JAFLCB010000011.1 GCA_017302795.1 Deltaproteobacteria bacterium
CATCGGACTCTTCTTTCTTCATTTGAGTTTTTGTGTGGTAACAAAATTCTCGAACGAGAGAGTCCGTGACTCAATTCTTCAACAGACTTGAGTCCTGGTCCTGTAAACGCTTTTCGTAACTAGCCCAGATCAAGCGAGCTGGCTGATGTCGAAGTTTGAGACAAAGGTAGAAAAGGAAATTCTTGTTATCGCCTGCCCAATGGCGATCGACAAAGTTGCTGCGCGAGAATTCTTCGATCTTTTTCAAGGTTGGATGATGAGGCCCGAAGAAACGGTTGTGATCGACTTCACAAGAACCCGAAGTGTCGATCGACTTTTTTATCAAAACCTTATTCAGCTAAAGTCGATTCTAAAGACTAACTCCAAAAATCTCTTCTCGCTTCACATAACTCCTACCCTTTTGAAAGAGATTAGGGCTGCTGGGATGGAGGCAGTGTTTTCCCCAATAGAAAAACTCGAACAAGCAGCGGCATCGGGAATTGTTCTGGATTTTATCCAGCCGTTTCTTGCTGCAACAAAAAAGGTAATAGAAGTTCAATGTCATACGGCTGCCAGGCCGTCGGTGCCAAAAATCCGTGAGAAAGTTCCGGAAAATATCGTAATTGTCGGGATGATAGAACTAGAATCGAGGGGATCTCGCGGTCGGTTTTTATTGTCAATGAATAGGGAAGCATTTTTCGAAGTTTACCAGAATATGCTAGGTGATAAAATTGACTCTATCGGAAAAGAGGAGTCGGATGCTGTCGGGGAACTTGTTAATATCATTTACGGTCAGGCGAAAATCGACTTGAATAAACGTGGTTTTGCCTTTGATAGAGCGTTCCCGACTGTCTTTTATGGCGACAGAATTTCAACCTGTCATTTCGCAATTGGAAAAGCTGTTGTACTCGCGTTTGCGACGCCAGCAGGTATTGTCGAAGTGGATATTGAATTTAGCAAAGCAGGCTAAAGGAGTTCTCATGTTTACAGCGAATACGAAAGTTTTAATCGTAGATGATATGTCGACGATGCGAAAACTGGTTAAGCGAAGCGTTGGGCTTTTGGGCATGACCCAGCATGAAGAAGCGGCCGACGGGCAGATCGCATGGACGCTGCTAAACGAAAAGAAAGACTTCGGTCTTATAATTTCGGACTGGAATATGCCAAATTGCACGGGTTTGGATTTTTTGAAAAGAGTCCGCGCTGATTCTCAATTTAAGAATCTTCCGTTTGTTTTGCTAACCGCTGAGGGAGAAGCAGAACAAGTGAAAGAAGCTATTCTCGCCGGCGTTGATAGCTATGTCCTCAAGCCGTTCACCCACGAGTCATTGACTACTAAACTCGAGCAAGCTTACAAAAAGCGGATTACTGGCGCAAAATGACCTCATCGGAGTCGTTTGATTTTCTTTTGGTAGGTAAACCAGAATCGCTCTCTTACTTCACTTCAGAGATGTATGAGGGACTGACGGTCAATACGATTTCGGAAGCGGAGACTTTGGAAAAGTATTTTGAGGTCGGGCAATTTCCCGAGTCGCTTTTTGTGACCGTGCTTTCTGATCTTGGTCCCATGTCACTGATCGAAATCGCCCAAGCCTTTAGCTCGTATGTGCCTGGCGTTAAGCTGATCTGTGTTTTAAATGAATCGGATGGGTTGGATTTCAAATCGCTCAAGAAAAATGGCTTTGCTGATGTTTTTCTTTTTCCTATCGACAAAAAGTACGTGCAATCGACATTTCTGGCTCTGAAGTCCAAAAAAGGCGTCGGCGGCAAACACTACAAACCGGTAAAGCTCATTGATTTGAATCCGGGTGACGAGTTGCCTTTTAGTCTTTCGACCTATCTTCCAATGAACCAAAAGTACGTTCAGTTGACTGCGGCAGGTGGAATTTCTGAAAAGAAGTTTGAAATTCTGAAAGCAAAGGGGATCAACTCTCTTCTTGTCGATCAAGACGAAATTGAGAAGTTTTATTCGTACAGTGCGGCTCAGTTTTCTCGTTTGATGAACGGAGGAGACGGGTCGCTTTCGGAAACAGAGCGGCAGGAGCGAGCACAAGGTGCCGTGCGCGATTTGTTTCGTTCATTTTTGGACAAAAGCGATGATGCTACGGGTTTTGAGCAAGGTCGAGAGCTTTTGGAACAATCCAAAAAAATTGTTGAAAGCTACGTCATCCAAAAGACCGGCGTCGATTTGCAGGGAAAGTTTCGGGAGTTAAAAGGTGAGGGTTCCGACTTTTACTCACATGCACAAGTCGTCTCGACACTTGCAGCACTTCTAAGTATGGCGACGGGGATCGGTCAGCCAGAAGATCTGGCAATTGCAGGACTCTTTCACGATATTGGTCTCGACCGAGTGAGCGTTGACGTTTCGCTGTTCGAAATCAGCGAATTAAGCAACGAAGATCGCGCATACTACCTTCAGCACCCGAAGACCTCGGTGCTGAGGTTGAAAGACAAGCGAGTGACGCTCATGCCGAAAATCGTTGAAATCATTGAACGGCACCACGAGAGAATCGACGGTAAAGGGTTTCCTGATTCCCTTCCAGCACACAAGGTTTCAGCGGAGGCACAACTGCTTGGCTATGCCGATGCTTACGAATACTTGTCGCGGCGTGTTCCGGGGCGGAAAATCAAAACCTCGTTGGAGATTCATGGTGAAATCGCTGAACGTCTGAGCCTCTCTCCGGAACTTCTTGGAAAGGTCCACACTTTTCTTTCAAACGTATAAACTTGAGAAGTTTAAGAAGCTATTCAAAACATCAAATTTTCATGTGCTCGCGCACCGTTTCGGATCGAGAATCTTAAATAATTGTCAAACGTGTGTTCCACACTCGAGATTTCAGAAAAGCACGTCGAAGAAGTATTTGCCGATTCCGCACAACAAAGTCTCATGGGGGGGATGGATGTCTGACCGCACCGAAAGAGCGAAGCGAAATGTTGAGGATCGTTTGTTCCTCCATGAGTTAGCAACGCCAATTGCCCTGTTGAAGTATTCAATTTCGAAGCTTGAATCCGAAATTAAGCTTCATCGCATTGAAGGAACGGACCCTCTTAAGGTCGAACTAGCGATCTCACGGTCTAAAGATGCATTGGCAAGAATGGAGCTCATTCACGGAAGTTATAAGCTGGTTGTTTATGATCGCGAGATCGAGGACGGTGGGGACCCTCTAGAATCGAGTAGGAATAGAAGATCTTCGTAGCTCAAAAGTTGCGAATTTTGAGCTTTCCTTGTTACGGTGTGTAGAACACAGGCAGAAGGCGATAGCCGGATAAATTCCCTTGGGAAAAGTCGTTCGATCAAAACGATCCCATCGACAGCGGATCGCTCAGCATGCGCCCTAACTTATTCTAAAAGCTCAACTGAATATCAAGTCCGACGGTTTCGATTGGCGTTAAGGTCGAGTCATCTTCGGACTTTGAATTCGCATACCGAATCCCAGTCGAAATTTTTCTGGTCCAAGCGTAGTCGGCTGCAATGCTTGCAGTGAATGTTTTGTCTTCGGTAATTGCGGCCTGTTTGCGGATCGCGCCAATTCGTGCACTCCATTTTTTTGCGCTAATTGAGATTCCGATTCCATCCTCTTGGCCAGGCCAAGAGACTGCAGTTGATATTGCGGTCTCCGGAATAAAAACTGGTGCGAGTGGGCGGCTAAGATCCTGGAATTCGTTAGCGAGCTCAGCACGTTCGGTATGCAGCCTTATCGTCCAGGGAGACAACAAATAGAAGGCAGCTTCTAGCCGGTAGGTTTGCGCTCTCAATAAAACTTGGTTAGAAGTGAAAATAAGGTTTGGTGAATTGGCAAATTCAAATTCAGCCCCGCGATATTCAAACGCCACCTCCACACCAGGATTATCAAACCCAAAGACTGAGGTCGGCATCGCGGTCAGACGAATCCGACCTTCGCGGACCGTGTACTGGGAATCAACGCCGAAGGCGTCGGCTCCAAGGTCGATGCTATAATCCGCCAGCGGATCGGTTCCGAAAGTTCCCGAGAGTCCTAGCGTCTTTGTTTCCAGACCGTCGGTAAGTTCAATAGCGCGATCGCCTGATACTTCAACCCAATAGTTCTTTGGCAACATAAGCCGTATGGCAATTGCTCCTGATCTGGTATCACCGGACGACCGACTGCCCGACAGGCTGACTGTCGAAGGGAGGCGATAGTCAACGTCCGCTTCCTTAGAAGTAGGATCTGAAGCGAATACGTCGCTCGTCGCGCAGACAGCGGCAATCAGAAAGATTGCGGGAAAAGCCGAAAATTTTCTCAATTTCCTCGTCGCCGACGAATCGCACGTCGCAATCGATCTTTTTGTGCGGGGCTCATTTGTCGCCATCGTTCAAACTTCGTGCGCAGCCGCGCTTTCTGTTCCGGTGTTAGGGATTGATATTTGCGCCATCGTGCCTTGATTCGATCTTTTTGACTAGCATCTATATTTCGCCATCGTTTCAAAGATTCTCGAATCTCTGCCCGACGTTCGGGAGGTAGGTCCCGAAGCCTGGCCGAAACTTCTCGAAGTTGTTTTCGTTCTTCGGGAGTCAATGCCTTCAAGGCTTGGTAGCGTTCTAGTAGGTTCTTTTTTTCCTCTGGTGATAATGCTTCGAAGCGTCGTCGGGCATCTTGAAGAGAGGAATCAGTTTCCTGGGCATTTGCAGTTCTGGGCGCCATGACAGGGCTAAGCATTGCGCCGACAGAACCCAAGACTGTGAATTTTAAAAAAGTGCGGCGACTGATCGTGTTTTTCATTTTGACTCCGATGGATCTTCAACTTCGGCTGCCTGCTGATCATTGTCGGCTTCGTGAAGCTCGAGGTTCTCGAGCAGGTCTGGGTTCAGCGCGAGCTCGCGGGCATCAGAAGAATTTTCGATAACCAGCAAGGCGTCAAACATCCTCAAAAAATCATTGCTCACTTTTTCATCGCTCATGATTCTGATCCTCCGCGATCTAGATCTTCATCCGAAATCAACTCAAGTATGTCCAGGTCTTCAAGAAGATCGAGGTCTGCGACCAAACTAAATTCCTCGACACTGAGTTTTTGAAAATCAATATCCAGTTCGCCACTTTGGTCAGCCAGTGTTTTATTATCAACTTTTGACTCGTTTCTAGATACCAACCAGACAGCAGTGATGGCTGCGATTCCACTGGCCCAACCAGCCGTCAATGTCACGTCCCGCCAGCTATTGAAGAAAGCGGAAAATAGACTGCGTCGGTCGGCTTCAGCGAGATTTTCGATTTCTCGGTCCGCTGATTTTTCGACGCGAGCTTTGTAAGATTCATTTGGCTGATCTTCAAACCAGGCGGCACTCATGCGTCACCTCGCGGTTGAAGTAGGCCTTCCAGATTTTTTCTTCCGCGATGAATATGTGTTTTGACTGCGGGTAAGGTGAGTTCCATCGCTCGGGCGATTTCTTCGTAGCTAAGCTCTTCAATTAAAAGCAAAGAGAGCGCAGTGCGCTGCGCTGCAGGCAGCGAGTCGAGATGTGTCTTGAAGTTCTTGGAGCTGTCTTTTTTTAGCAGCGATTGAATCGCGGTGCCCTCGTCTGTCGCAACACTTGAAATCCTTCTCGCTTCGGTTTCTATTTCCGTTTCATTGTCGCTATCGATTTGGACGAAAGATTTTCGACTTCTCAAAACGTTAAGGCACGTATTTCGCGAAAGTGTTAAGAGCCAAGGTCTTAGCTGATTTCTGGCTTCGTATTTCCGGGCATTCTGTATGACTTTCATCCAAACATCCTGTGAAATATCTTCGGCTAAACTTCTATCGGCTAGGAGCCGCGAGCAGTAACCAAGTATCAGTCCCCCGTGCCGCTCAAACAGAATTCGGAATGCGGCTTTTGCGTCTTCTGATCTTTCCTTTCCAGCTTCCGATCCTCCAGCGAGTTTCTTCATCAAAACATCGTCAGCCGGGATGGAAAGATCTTTTTCTTTTTTGCTGTTTCCCGGTTGCTCGCTCAAAGCTGCACGCTTCACTTTCTCATTTATTCACAGTAGCCAAGTGAAAGTGTGCGATTTGAACCGTCTTTTGACAACTGTGCACTGCCGCAACCATTGAACGTAACCGATCCCGAACCAGTTACGCTGCCGGTATAGGTAGCATTTAATTGCCCCGAGATTGGGTGGCAGCAGCTTGAGTTCCATACCAATGGCTGTCCAGCCGCAACTGAATACACAGCTGTGAACTGCGCGCGATTGTGATTGATCTCGATAGCGCCAGCGGAAACCGTTCTGCTAGATCGGTCCAAAGTCCCGGTTAAATCGACGGGCGTTGTTGTTCGAGCCGATACATCAAAAAGAGTTCGACCATTTCTTGTCCCGATCTTATGCTTCCCAAGAACTTCAATTTGCCACGCTGATGCGCCAGTGCGCTCGAGACGTCCGCCACCGCCAATTTGAGTGCCGCGGTAATCAGTACGAAGGGTAGATGTTGTTTGAATCGCACCACCGCGCGGGCCGGAAATAGAATGGTCATACGTTCGAACGACGTTGTCGCCAATATCCAATGCGCAGCCGTTGTCGGAATAGGTCAACGTTACCGAGCCGTTTAGAGTAAAGGCCGACCCAATCGAACAGTTAGTGTAGCTAATCGATTTCACACCGACTGAACAAGATTGCGCAAAGGCACGACCACAATTTGCAGCATTGGCGGATGAGAACAGCAATGATTCGGCAATAGCGTACTTAGAGGCCGAGGATCTTGTTTGAAGAGCAAAGGTTCCGCCTGCAGCATCGTCCGCCTGGCCTTGAACCATCGTAACGGCTGACTCGAGTGCGTCGGTTTGGGCGTCGCTTGAATAAGTGTCGCTAGCTTCTTCTTCTTGGCGACAGCCGAGAAGGGAGGCACCGACAGCGAATGAAAGAGTGAGTACTGTTAGTTGTTTCATTTTGTTCCTCCGAAAATATTTTGGGTTTTTAGTTTTATTGGTCAGCGCTTGAGTCATCAGCTGGTACGCTTGGCGGCGGCTCAACAGGTGTCGTCACATTTCCATCGTCTTTTGTTTTGTCATTGTGTTTCAGGCGATTGATCTGTTTGCTTCGCGCGTCCTGCATTTGCTCAAGAACAATCGCTTCCTTCTGGCCGATCTCACCGTCGTTATTTTCAAATCGCTTTTCGGTGCGACGGATCGCACGTTTAGATTGTTGCAGGCGGTGTTTTTCACCAGCCGCGAGCTGATCTGTTTGCGCGCCCTGATGAACACGTGCATTTTGGCGTGCTTGACGTCGATCGTGGCGCTCGCGAGCTTCTGAAGATGAGCCCACGACGAGAGACATCGCCAGAGTGAGTCCAGTTACGACGATCAGGATTATTTTGTTTTCTTTGGTTTTCATTTTCAGTCTCCAATGTGGTGCGCCGATAAATTGCGCTGTTACATAGGAAACACGTCAGGAAGATGAAAAGTTTCAAACCTCAAAAAAAAGGCGTCTCGGCTTGAGACGCTACTAATGTCGCTGCGGCCTCCGGCCTACACTGCTTTCCGTGCAGTGGCGCGGAAAGATTACGGGAATGTCGCTGCGGCCTCCGGCCTACGTCTCGGGCGAGCCTCGCTCCTTCGAAGCTCTCGCCCTCGTTCCGTGCAGTGGCGCGGAAAGATTAGGGGAATGTCGCTGCGGCTTGGCGACCCTCCAGTGGAGGGCCCGCGCCAAGGGGCGTTTCTAAAGCGTTACCTCGTGGACCTGTGTTTTCGGTCCTTCGTCGGTTTTATACGAGATGGTGACGCGATACTTTCCCTTTGGAAGATAAATTCCTGTGGGCGTTCCAAACATCGATGAGCCGTAGCCTACGCATGCTTGCGAATAGTGCGTGTAGGTTACCCACTGGCTATCCTGATTTTGATATTGAACAGTGTAGGTAGCGTCAGCCATGTATTGGGATCCGTCTTCGCGAACGACTTTTACTTTGTTCACCTCGAGGCGCTCGATATTTTCAACCAATGTCGTTCCCGGCTGAATGTCGACGATCTTCTGTATATTCCCGAAGTTTATTCTTAACGGCTGGGTAGTTCCATAGGCGTTCCGATAGTAGCGAACTTGGTGAATGTCGGCAGGAACGTTAAACGGGATATCGTAGGTAGGGCGAACTTCTCCAGCCGGCAACCCCGATATGCTCATCGCCGCCCAGACGGACGGCTTAGTATTAGCGCAGCCGCTTAGGTATTCTGCGTCGGGAAAGCTAACAGCTTTTGTCATAACTAAATGAAGGTGGGAGCGTTTTTGTACTGCATCAGCAGTGAGCGGTAGAACTGGTGCATCGCCCCACGCAAGAGAGACCTGCGTTGGCTTTGCAACATCTGCCGGCGGCCATTGTCGAATACTGAAATTGCCAGCAACAACGGGAATCCCCGCTTTATGCTGCATTTCGAACGGTAGGCTAAGATAGCCTGTATAAAATGGTTTTGCATCGCCGGCTTTTGTGACCTCAAAACGTGGGATTGGCCCAATTTCAACCCCAAAGTCGTCTTTTTTCCATTCAACTAGCATTTGGGGAAGGGCAAATTCATAGGTTTTGCCGGCCACCAAATCTACTTCGGTGGCGATACGATACGATGTGCCCGTACTAAATTGGACATCGAGTGTCGTATTTGGTGATGGCAGAATACGTTGTGGTTGTCCGAGTTTGAAAGCCATTGGTGAGGCCAATCGGCTTGAACTCAATTGAACGGACGGAACGCGGCCACGAGCAAAGAGCTGCGGTCGTGCAGTAGTGACCGTCACAACTGCTAGTTTCTCATTGTTAACGGGATCGATCGTTGCGGCGTGAGTTACTGAAAAAATTGAAAATAAGCCAGCTCCTGCCAGTCCTAGTTTCAAAGCTGAAGAACAGAGTGTTTGCATGTTGAATCCTCCATTGGTTTTCATAAACCTAATGGCGGAATTCAGTCGCATTCAACCGTGATTTTCAGAATGTGCGTGATGTCATAAAGATGTTCGTGGCGACCAAGTTTGACACAGGCGCTGCCGAACACATGAAGACTATTCCAGTACATAATTCGCTTGCTTAAGCTTCTAATTTCCAAGAGGGACAAGATTGATGGGGTCATTTTTGTCCGCCCAGAATAAGAAAACTAATATGGTAAGCTACCGATTTCTTCTGCAGCGATTCTTTTTGCCGGTGTTCACAACATTTCCTATTTTTATTGGGGGAGATTTCGCGATTGCGTCTAACCGGAATCAGGAATTTTCGAGAGAAAATTTTGCAGTCGCAGTTGGGGCAGAGTATGTCTCTCAAGTCGATCGACGCGGGGTCATCACCTATGGCTCTTACCAAGCCTTTCCGATTTTTTCTGTCGACTTATTTCATCCTGATTTACAGCTTGTCGGATCGACGCTTAATTGGAAATCGCAAATCGGTGATTCCATGCTTTTTCGTCTTCGACTGAATGCTGATGCTCCCAACGACACTCCTCTTTATGTGACGGGCGAAAAGTTAGATGACCGGGTTCGTCGACCGTCGGCAAGTGAAGCTGAGGTCTTTCTCGAGCTCAATCCAACCAGCTGGTTGGAGGCGACCTTTAATTATGGAATTGGGTTTGGTGGTTACCAGGGGTCTTTTGGGGAGCTTTCCTTACGACTAAAGATAGGACAATTTCTGGAAAGGCCCCGAGGGCATCTTTTGGAACCTGCGCTCTTCGCTACTTTGGGTGGCGGTTCAACGACCCATAATGAGTTCTATTACGGCGCAGCGGCCACCGCTGGACTTTCGTTCTCAACAGTCGGGATTTCATTCGTATCGCCAGGGATTGTTGATCACTTCTATCCTTGGTTAAAGATCTACCGGTCCGCTCTGGTTGGCGACAATCGCATTGCTTCCTACATAAGACCGGAAGAACGTGAACACTGGTCATTTTTGTTATTAGCGGCAAAGAGGGTTTGGTAGCCGAAATTCGATCGTTAGGCGCAATGCGACGAAAAGTTCTGAGATTTGAAAAGCCTACTTGTGGAATTGGCTAAACCAACCTGAAATTTTGTCGATCTAGGTGCAGACCTCTGTTGGACATTGAAAGAGTGAGCTAAGACCGTAGTTCACGTTCACCGACAGGAGTCCGACTCATGAAAATCAGATTACAGGTACTGGCCCTTCCATTGCTCGTTTTAGTGGTCTCTTCGGTCGGCAATGCCTACCCGCAATCGCGACTAGAAAGTTTGGCTAGCGACTTTTGTAAGAACATGAAAATCGACTATCGCAAAGACGTCGCGAATTGCGAGGCGCAATCATCGGCAAAAGTATTGCGAGCTAAAACCGGTGCACAGCTAACGCCGGAAGAAATCCGAGGTCTTGGTTTTGATCTCAGCAGTGCCATTGATCTCGGTTTGGTCCCTGATCCAGATTCAGACACAGCCTATTTCTTTGTTCGTTGGTTGCTGAACTCAAAACGCGAACGCGTGGGCGTGTTGACGATTGAAGGCTGGTACAACACGGAAATGGAATCTGCGGCCCGATTTGATGTTCGGTATAACCTTTTGGGCGAAGCCGTAAGAGTGACCGAAAGGCCGATGAACTAGATCGTCTCGTTTCGCTCCCGCGCTTGACGACCAGAGTTTTTAAATCCCAACTTTTGGTATTGATTCGTACTTTATACCTTCCGCATACGTCGTAAAGTCTCCCGCCTCTATTGAGGACTGCTCACTTGTAGGGGTTTCGATGATCACGGCGGTGTAGATGGTGGTAGTTCGAACACTCAATAAGGCCGAGAGCTACTCGGCCACGATCGTATTAGCTTAGTAAGCATACAGCAGTTTTAAGCCTAGCGTGTAGAACCACTTGTCGTTTGCTTCGTCGTTCGTGTGGCGGTCGATCGCTTCACCTGAGGCAACAACCTTAAGTTTACCCTTCCATAGTTTTTTGTCATATAAAACAGCCTGCAAGCCGAGCACGACATCACGATAGCTAATAGTACCTTCATTGCGCGCGGTCAGCTCTGGGCGATACGAATCGATATTCTTCTCGACGCCAGCAAAGATCGTGACGGCCTCTGTGACACGGTAAGCGACAAAACCCGAAGCGCCACGGCGCAAGTTTTTTCGATCACCGCGATAGTAGTCGAGGTAGACATTCATGTCGGGATGAATGCGCAACGTTGCGCCCGTTTGATACACATGATGCCCCTTGTGGCCGATGGTCCCAGCATAATCGATGACTGTTGCGTATACGTTGCCGCGGTTGTGCTGCAAGAGCACTCGAACGGCTTTTGAGTCGATTTTAAAAATTTCTGCCTGACGATCAAAAGTTTCGCTATCAAGAGTTGCTCTGGCTGCGATGTTGCCCTCGCCAGAAATCCATGGGTATCTTTCGTGCAAAAGATAAGCGTCCACTCGTACCGCCAATGCGGGTCCAAGTTTGCGAATGTAGCTGAGCTGCATTGCGCCCGTCGCCGCTGAATCGCCACCCCGCTGGGTAACGCTATTGCTTGCGCGTAAATCTTCGAGCTCCGTGGTGTTGGTCATCGGATTGCGTGGCGATCCAAGATCGGGGGTATACTTGCCGAACTTGAAGAAAACCACAGACGAGCCATTTTGAATTACTTTGCCAAATGTTAGCGCAATTTCCTGAAAGGAGGTCTCGGCACGAATTTGCCGAATACGACTGTGGTTCTGAATCTTCTTTTCCTCAAGAACTTTGTTGAGCGACTCATCAACACCAGTCATCGCATTGATCACCATCTTGTTACGCATTAGATCTTGCTGGGCTGGACTGAGAAGACCAAAATTAAAGTTCTGTTTCAACGCTGAATCGACTTGTTTCGTAACCATCACGAGTGCCGCTTCACGTTTGGCTGCGATGATTTCTGCCAAATGCTCATCTAGCTGTTCTTCTGTTGAGTCCGCTAAGAGATAGGGCACGGCCGAAAACTTGAACGAAAAACTAAAGAAGTATTCTGAACGCGAGAAGCTCTCTTTGCCGAGCTGGGCATCAACAACATCACTTGGTTTAATGTTGCCCCAATCGATGCCGATGTGGCTCTGCGTAAGATCGACATCCCGACCAATCGTTTTCGACGGACTCGAGTACACGTGGACGCTCAGATAACTTTCGGGATTGGCCTCTGGTGCAGCCTCTGTTGCCGCAGCAAACGTCAAGGGAGCTAAAAGGTTAAGCGCCATGTAGGCTGCTGCGAGATAAGTCCTGGTTTTTGGCTGAGTTCGCATAAAGTACTCCAAAAGTTGCAACAATGCATAGGTGATTGATGCCGTCAATTACACACATTCAAGGCTAACGCCTGATCAAGGCCGGGAAACGAGCAGCTTCTGTGCCAGGATTGCTTCCGCAGCGACCCTAACAAAAGAAGCGCAACACCGTAGATCTGAGCAGGAATCTGGAACTCGGGAGGAATCTTAGTATGAAAAAAAAACGGTTCGTGACAATTGTCGGCCTGAGTAGAGCTAGTCAGATTTTTGTATCATCTTTTGGCTGGTCACTTAAGAACACTGTAAACTCTCGTGGCCCCAGACTTCGTGGAATAAAAATCCACGGAATTCTCGTCCCACTTTTGACCGCCATATTCGTTTTTTTGTAAGTGGTGCCAATTCCCCAGTAGGACCCATTTGCGCCTTTATGGCGGTGGTTTAGTACGGGCGTGCCGTTTTCCAGCAAACGAACGAGAAAGCCATTTTCTTCCTAAATTTGTGATTGCTGTATTTGCACGAATCCAGATTTCAAAAGAACATTCCGATTTTGCGACGATATTAAATCCACAGACGCTCTTAGTGCCAATTGCGAAAATGCGGTTGCACAAGGGTTGGAGCGTGCGAAAGCGGGCACGAAGACTACGGTCAAAATAGAAATCAATTAGAGTGGCGCCATTAGAGTCATATCGGAGTTTCATTGCGACGTCCAGAGGCCGAAGCGACACAAGCAACCAAAATAAAAACCTCCCAAGGGGAGGTCTTTTTATTTTGGTGACTCCACGAGGACTCGAACCTCGATATCCAGTTTAGGAAACTAGCGCTCTATCCCGTTGAGCTATGGAGTCTTAATAGGCCTGATGGCATAAGAAGTAACTGGGAATTCGCCTGCAGGCAAGGACCAGCCAAGGACCAGGCAAAAACCAAACACGGTGCAGATCAAAGTGCCTTTGCGGCCTCGTAGTCGGCCGGAATCTTATAGCCTGATTCAGCGGCCATTTCGCGCAACGTGCCGTCGAATTGGTCGACGGGGGAAGTGCCAAGCAGAGGTACAGTCGGAGCCGGGCGGTTAGAATAAAAGCGCCACGACGGGAACACCAAGGGCTTGTCTTTGCGTAAAGCTTCTAGTCGCTTGGCCTCTTTAATCGTTTTCGTCAAAAGCGCAATTTGCGTATCGACGCGACGACTGTAGAACCCATTCAACATCGACATGGTCGTGGTGGGGATTGCCAGCGCGGGTTCGCCTAAAGATCGCATGGCTTTCATATGGCCTGTGAACTCCATAATCGGACCTGCCCGACTTAAACCACGTTGCTGTCGACTGTCTTCAGAAACCAGATCGCCAAGCCGATCAGCCGATAGCTTCGTGTAAACGAAATCGAAAAGACCAAGCCAGGTTCGACTACCTTTGTTCCACGCATAATCATCGAGCACCATATCAAGGTAGGGCAGTGTAAAGCGTGAGGTGACGGTCATGACGTAGGCCATTGTTTCATCCAGCTCGAGCGCTTTGAGCATCTCAAGCTGAGACTTGAGTAGCTCGGGTATTGAAACTTGCTGTATTCCGTCGCTCGTTTCTTGAGGCCCCGCCTTTGCCATAGCCACCAGAGATTCAATACGAACCAAAAAGGCGATCAATTTGTTTGAGCGATCAGCCCAGGACAATACGTGATCACGATGATTAAAAATCAACTGCAAGCCGAAGTCGACGAAAGCTTTTTCTTCTTCCATCCAAGGGATCCTCAGGTCTTTTTCGCGAAGCGACTGGTTAAAGTCCTGCAAATCATCCGGAATAATAATCGAATTGCGATCCCTCATTGGACCAAACTTGCGATCATTCGACTGATAACCTTCTTGAAGAATGTCAGCGACACGAAGTAGCGCCTGAACGCGCGAAAACCGATACCCGTCTGCGTTATAACCAAGGGAACGCTCGTGGGAAGCGAGACCTTTTATTGAATACTTTTTGCTGAAGCCGAATTCTGGCGCAACAGTTTTGTCGGCGCTGTTAGTAGCACGACGTTTTGTTATCTGCCGATGGACCTCTTGAAAGTGTGCCATTAGGCCGCGGATCGCGTGGCCTTGGGCCTCGATTTCACCCCTAAGGAGCGCTTCGCCGCAGGCTGACGTGTTCTTGTGGATTCGGAAGATTCTAGAATAGGTATCTTTCCTCATGTCTTTAAGAGGCTGGATTTGAGAGTCGATGGCCTGAAGCTCTTGAGCGCCATTCTCAACTGTGTGACGTTCAAAATGAACGCGAGTGAGGTCTCGAAACATTTCGAGCATTTCAATTTTTGGGGTCAGCTCGAGGCGGATCGTTTCCATGTTGTCGTCTAGTCGAAGACGAGTTAATTCACGTTCAGTTTCATAGAATGTAAATGCATTAAAGAAGGTTTCATCCAAAAACAGATTTCCGCCGCCGCCTTGTGGAAATCCCATGAGGGCATAGTTTTCTAGGTTCACGATTGGCATTCGGGTGGTGGCGTAAACTGGGTTGCCCGAAGCTTTACGTTTCTTTTGTTCTTCGCAAATTTGTTGAAACTCAACGGCTTTGGCCGACGTTTCGAATTGAGCTCGGAACGCACGATTAATTTGGGCGACGTCTTCTCGGAGCTTGCCTAGCATTTGCTCGTTAAGCATTTTGAACAAGGTGGCCAGATTGATGCCGCCCCCGGTGTGAATTCCCATCTCGATGGCGTAATGATAAACCAATGCAATTTCCGATTTCGAAATCGGCTGTTGGTCATTTCCATAGGGAAGCCATGGCGCTAGTTCGCCATTGAAAAACCATTCTAGGATTTTTCCTGCATCAATTTTAAAAATTCCGGTCCAAGTGTAGACTTTCAAACTGAATTTCAGGCGCGCCAGGTGGTAACACATCACAAGCATGCTAGGGTAGGTCGACAAAAGTTTAATATTACGATCAAGTCCGGCGAAAAAAAACGTAAGGTCCTTGGCGACTTTGTCGCTTTCTTGGTAACCGCGAAAGTTCTGATCGTGAAAGGTGTTTAACAGTTCAAACTTTCCTATTGCTTCAGCCCATTGGACTTGGCCTCGAAGGCTTTCTTTGATGCCTTCTTGAAACACGTCCGCTGTAGAAAATCGTCCTGGCGAGTTGAAAAAGCTGATCAGAATTTGATTCACATCTTGTGATGTTACGAACAGACGGTTGCGGACATAGCTTAAAAGCTCCTGTTTCATCTGCAATTGTAAAGCAACTCGCTCCTCGTTTGATTTACCAGATAGAAAGGTTTCCCAAAATATTTTTGCTTCTTCTTTGGTTAGCTTTTGCAGCCATAAACCTTCGAACAAAAATGTAGAAATTGTTTTCGGAACTTCGGTGCGAAGACCCAAGCTTTCAATGATCTTCGGACGCGCCAGCGTTGTCGGCTGAAGCTTTGTCCTCAGCGCACGCGGATCTTTCTCGAAGCCGGCGATCGCCTTATTAAGCGCATCCCCTTCAAATAGGCGTTGGCCGACAAGTTGGAGTATGACTTTTTCCCTAAGGCTATTCTCTTGGCTACGTGTACGTTCGAAATTCCAGATATCGAAACTTCTAGCGAGCTCGTCGAGGACCGACTTTTCGACGATCAAGCCTCTGGTTGGGCTAACAAAATCTAGCAAGAGCTGATCCACCAACTCCTTGTGTGTTGCAAGACGAAGGCGTTGTGCTGGCGTCATTGGTTCGCCCAGCGACTTTTCATATTCAACCGCCGTCAGCAAGTAAGCGAGGGTTAGTTCGCGATTTTCTTTTTCGTTGAGGAACGTATGGGCGAGACGGAGAAGTCGATAGCGTTCGGCGAGCTCTGGATTTTCAGATTTTACATACTCCATCAACAAGGGAACCGTTGTCTCATTTTGCTTAAAAAAATGAAGATATCGGCAGCCTGTCAGGTCTTCGCGGCAGCCGCCTAGAACGGCTTTTGTAAAGGTCGCAAGAAAGCTCTGACGAATTTCATCCTTGCTGGGAAGGGAAAGTACCATCGACAAAACTTTTTTTGAAAGTGCGTAAAGTGAGTTGCGATCACTGGTCGATAGTTTTCGAAGATCGGCTTCCATAGCTGAAACCTTCAGTCGGTTTTGCCATTGCGTAAGAAGCGGGCCTTTTTCTCGATGTACATCGAGATCCGCCGAAACGTTAGGTTGCGGGGAGTCTGAAGTTTCGGTGCGCGCGTTTTCATGTTCGTTCTTGATAGTCGATTGACGATCGCAGCCAGTCGCTAGGATCAGACTCGATATTGTCAATAAAAGGGCGAGAAGTTTGTTCATTAAAACCTCGCCGACAGGCCAAGCGATAAGATTCGTCGATACTCATCGACAAACCACATCGAAGTTTCGCGATCTTCCGCCCGAGAACCATTTGAATGGCTTAACGTCACAGAGAATTTTCCATCGGTCCAACTTAGACTTTGAACGTTCGAAAGTGCCGATGTGTTTGTTCCGTCAAAGTGCCGAATGATTCGCGCAGTGCCGCCGGCTCGAAACCGAAATCCAGATCCGAAACGAATTGTTCCGAACGCCGAATAGCCGACTGATCCGTCGGAGTTAACTTCTCTAGACACAGGACTGTATTCATACTGATTTACTATGTAGTCAGCAGAGACGGTCTGCATAATTCCGTACCGCCCACCTTGGAACAGTAACGCCCAAGTAAGAGAGGCGTAGGGAACAGCCGATATTCCTTCATACTGGGAGGCGAGGGAAGTCGGCAGAGAGAGTCCACCGGTTGTCTCCACAGAACTTTTTCCGCCCCAAATCGAATTGAGTTTGAATCCCCGAGAGACAGAAAGGTCTAGGTCCGAAACTTCTGCAGGGCCATTTCCGCCAGTGGCGTCGATTTCGTTCGCAACGGTCGTCATCTGACCGCCAATCATTGCGCCGAAGGTTGCAAGCTCATCAGCGAACTCGTCGTCGAATCCTTTGATCACGGGGCGATCTAAAAGTGTCACGGTCATGGCGGCAGAGAAGCGATGAGTTGCTGACTTTGGCTCTCGCGCCTGCGCAAGATCCTGTCGCACGCTGTAGCTCAGAAGGGAACTGATATCCAGTCGAGTGCGCTCTGCGGAACGCACGTTGACAGTGGTCATCGCCGACTTCTGTTTTTTGCCTTCTTCATCCAAAGGATTGCCGGTAAGAGAATTCCTCGACGAACGCGCTTGTGCCTGCATGACGCAAGTCATGCTAAGTAAGGCTGCCATTCCTAGGAAGGTGAGCGGCCGGCAAACAATCATCGATTAGCTCCGCCGGAGGGTCGCTTCGCTTTATTGAATTCATCACCGGTTTCGCGATCAAAGAGAGTTCGGGTCGTAGCGAAGTCATCTATTTTCTGCTTAGAAAGATAGATTGGCGTCCTACCACTTTGAAGTTCAATCTTCGTTGCGGCAATACCGGAAGGTTTCAGTTCATAGGAGTATTCAATGAGCTTTCCAGACTCTGCATCTTTTGCTTCTTTCGCGTTGATCGCTTTAATCAATGCGTTGCCTCGACCGAAATAGTTGTCGACTGATGGCTGAAAACCTTGGCTTACCTTCTCTCGGAACTTTTCCTCCGGAGAAAATAAGAATTCACCGATTGAGCGATTTGTGAGGTTGAAGTCGCGCGCTTCGTCGAGAAGTGTTTGGTCTTCTGTCAAACCGTCGAGGAGGGTTTCAAAAATAGTCAAAGGATCGCCGTTTTCATCCAACAAAAACTTCTTAAGTTTTTCGCGATCCCAGCGTGTTGTCATGCCGATCAATTCAATCAGCCGCGTATCTTTTTTCGGCTGCCCGTTTTCAGTTAACGAAAGTGTGCGAACGATGCTCGCGGATTGCGCAACGAGCTCTTCAGCCGTGACCTGGTAATCGTCCTTAATTGGACACTTCGTAACATCCGCTTGCCCTTTGCAGGACTCTGACGTCGTGTCGTAGATCTTCATTTTGCCGAGTTTATAAAGCTCGGTTAGAATTTTCAGACGGCCAATGTAAGTGGTTGGATCACTTGTGTTTCCCACCCAAGACATGATGGATTCAGATGTGTCATCGAAATTCTTCATTCCGGCGTGCACAAATTCTTCCTCTGAGCTTGAATAGGGAATCACGCGTCGACCTTCCGATTTCCAAATGCTGCTATCGGAAAGATCAGAGGGCAGGATGACATCAACATTTGGCGCCACTTTTTTCACGTGTTGAATCATGCGCAAAGTGACGTCGAGATCTGCATAAACGTAGTTGTCTTCCGTTGCGACGCTCTTCGGAATATACGGTTTCGAACTTTGAATTCCAGAAGCGCCTGTCGATTGGACGATGTCCTTGTTCAGCTGCGTAAGCAAGGCATCTTTGTTCTGGGAACCACGTGCTTTTTTGATTTCAGCCCAGACTGTTCGCAAGTGTTTCTCTTCGAGCGATAGTATTTCGCCCTGTCGTTCGATTTCGATCGCCACTGCTTGGTCGATGCAGTTCGAAAGAGTTTTATTCCACCTTACAACTTCAGTTAAGAATTCTGCGCGAAGGCGCTCTACCGAAGTCGTGAATGCGGCGATCTGGTCGCGAACTTTCGTGATGTCAGATTGCGATGAACCCGAGCTCGTCATGTGGACTTCTAGGAGTCCTGTCATGATGGAAACGAATTCGAGTTTTGCGCGCAACGAGGAGTTCAGCGACATAATTGTCTCGGCCCGACGTTCGTTGTGAAACTGGAGCGCCGCTTGACCGTGTCCACCAGAGGCCGTTGTGCCTACATAGGTGCTATACTTGAATGCCCAAAGATCTAGCGGAAGTCTGGCGCCAGCAGTTCCTGGCTTTATGCTCTTGTTCATAAGGCTGCGATCTTGTTCACAAGTCTTTAGGAATGTATCCATCGTGTTTTGCCGAGTTTCTTTTCTGATTTCATCGATCGCGTTTGAAATCGCAATCCGTTCTTCATCAAGAAACTTCCCAATGACGACCTCAAAAAACTTTACGACGTCCATACGCTCGCCTCTGGACACCGAGAATGACGCAAAGGTGTCCGTTTTGAGTGCGAACAGGAAGGCGTACAGAGTCTCAATTCGTTTTAGAGGTACCCCGTCATTACCAAAATTGAAGAACGGCGCAAGCTTTCCGTTGAAGAACCAACCAATGATCATGGCTGTGTCGATATCGACTTTCCCAAAAAAGGTGTAGACCGGAAGTTTGAACTTAGATTCTGCCATATAATAGGCCATCAACATCATATTTGGATAAACTGAGAGGTACTTGATGTTGCGGCGGATGCTCGTAAACATCTTATCAACTTTGCTGAATTCCGACGCTCCCCAAATGTCCTCCGTCGATTTCAGATTTCGGTCTAATAGTAAATGAATTCGCTCGATGCGACCAAGAAGTTGGTTCCACTGAGTTTGTACTGGGTAAGACCGTTCAATCGCCTTTTCGAGAAGAGTGGTGGAGGACCAATCGCGGTTTGAATAGATATCGGCCATGTACTTGTTCGTGCGAACAATTTGGGCCGCAATCTGAATCTTCACGTACTGTTCGGCAACCAGCAGTAGGGCTTTTGAATCTTGTCGCGTCCCACGCCAAACTTCGCTTCCATCTTCAATGGTCAGGTGATCGCCGAAGACGCGATCAATTAAAAAGAAGTATTCATCTCGCTTGAAAGAATCGTTAAGCCCGAGATTTTTCCATATCGCCGGCTGACGTTCGCGAATATGTTTCGAAACAATTGCAAACGATCCATCCAGACCATCAAACGCTTTTTGCTCGAATTGAAACTGGTCCACGCCTGACGGCGCCTTAGGAATTTCCTGCGATTCTTTAATCGCTAGTTCTAACGACGATGACAGGCTTTTTCCATCAGACGTGTAAAGGAAATTTTTTGAAGCTAGTGAGAGCATGCGCGTAGCGGCACGTCCAAATGGGTTCTCGCCGCGACGTGAATAGCGCCAAGGGCCAAAGTTGTTCACGAACGATTCAAAGCGTTTTCGAAATTCTTGATTCGACAGGTCCGGATTAAATCCGGCGAGGATTGTTTCAAAAACTTCTACATGCTGAGCCAGAAGTTCGCGCTCGCGTGAAGTGGGAATTTCCGAATCGAACGCCTCCGCGTACTGCGATGCTCGAGCAAGATAAAGAAATTCTAACTCGCGATCCATGGTTCGGTTTTTAAGTTCGTACGCCATTTTTAGACGGCGATAATAGATGCGAACGAGATCGTTTTTTAGCTTCTTTGATGCAGAAGTTAACTTCAACGATTGATCGATCTCAGCCTCGACCTCACGCGCCGATAGCTCCATCACCTTTGAAGAGCCAGTGTCTCTTCTAAAAAACGAAAGAATTGCTTTCGAACATCCGGCGCCGGTTCCATCGCAACCGCTTTCAATTACGACCCGAGTTTTCTCTATCCAAGGTGCCGCTGCTTTTGCGTCGATTTGCGCAAGTCCCTTGGTCTGGCTATCGCCAACAAGAGCCCGCATGAACACAGTCAACGCCTGACGCATTTTTGGTGAAGAATTCATTCGCTCGTTTTCCACATAGGTGCGATCAAGTATGAATGGTGCCAAGGCCGTGAGAGCACCGATTTTGTCCGCTGTACCGGCGTTTGAAAGTTTAGCGTTCAGCGAGTTGGCGTCGATTTTTTTGAATGCCTCAATGTCCACCTTTTCGGTCGCGGGCGCGATGACTATTTCGTCCGAGCGCACGGGACCTTCGTGTTGCGTGACCGGGACATCGCGGTTGGTACACGCCACAAGAATTTGTGTCGCTAGGAGCACCGTCGCAATCGTTTTTATCGCTTGAAGCTTAAAGAAGACTTGATCTGTATTTTTCATCGCAAATCTCCTTTGTTACTTAGTTGCAAGTTGGTCGAGGACTTCTGGAAGCCAGTAGCCGTTTATCAGTCCCGCAGCGGATACGATCACACCGACAGCTTCAAGAGCTCGATCGCATCGTTCCTGAGTTGGACCTTTGCCGTCCGCAGTGGTTCGCAGCTTATAATAAGTCGCGAAGTTTTCGTTGATCGACTCGAAGAACTTGATCTGCTTGGTTTGGTCATTGGCAATTCCGTCCATGACAAAGAAGCCTTCAAATTTTGCCTCTTGGCTACTAAAGAAGCTTTCAAGACCGTCGTTGTCTCCGCGAATACAAGTGTCTAGTGCAGATTTATGAAGATCCTCGAGCTTTGTTTTTACGCTATGAGCAGCGAGGACATCGTCATAAGCCTTGTCGTACTCGACCGCATAAGCCCACACATAGGCTGTCTTGTTATCGAGGAACATCGGCTGTTTTGAAATCGGGAAGACAAAGTTTTTACTTTGCCCGCGAACGATCAACTTTCCACCTGGCAGCAGAAACACCTGACTCAATGATGACGCTTTTCCGCTTTGTGGATCATACAAAGCACCAACTAGCTGGGTCGCCCTTGTTGTATCACCGCGGTTTTGCATTTCGAAAATGACCGCTTTTAATGAAAGGCGGAACTGAGTTTGGTTGCGAATGCTTTCGATGAAGTCTTTGGGCATCCTGATCGCGTCGTTACCCATCGACTGTTGGTCGAGAAAGTATCCCAGAGAAAGGACGGGCAAGCCAATCGACGCACTTTCGCCGCGCTTCGGTTCTGTCTTAATGTTTTTTTCCAGTGCCGATGCGAGGGCCGACGTAAATTCGCGAGAATAAAGAGTTGAATAAGAGAACAGACCGTCTTGGCCAGAGTACCGAGGAATTGGGAACATCCACCCACCAAGCATGGTGTAGGGATAGGGCGTAGTCAGAACGTTGACCGCAGCAAGCTTGAGAGGAAACACAGACAGTGTCGAATACGTGCCGAAGACTCGCGAGTAGTCGGTCCATCCGTCGCCGCCGATCATTTGCGCCGAGATAGAAGCATTGTCCCAGTTCATTCGCGTGCGATCCGGTCCCGGCGTGTTTAGCAGGATTGTGATTTCCGACATGACTTTTTTATTTACGCGGCAGAGCTCTTTTAGCTCTGGCTTGCGTCGGAAAATGTCTTCCAGCGTGGCACTACCTTGCATTTCGCCCGAACAGACTCTTGAAAATTCGTCGAGATCTCGTTTGCTCTGTGAAATCGTGCGAATTTCTGGTTCATACTTTTGGCGCATGTAATCGTAGAAAATTCGAACGCGTCCAAGAGCCCGAAGCGAATAAAACCAGAGCGAACCTTCGGCATATTCAGGATCGGAACCGG
Organism: Deltaproteobacteria bacterium; assembly: GCA_017302795.1. Lineage (GTDB taxonomy): Bacteria > Bdellovibrionota > Bdellovibrionia > Bdellovibrionales > JAMPXM01. Next base: position 22,245 of record JAFLCB010000011.1, read on the forward strand.
TCGCGTCAGTGAACGCATGGATTCGAGCAACTTTATTGATATTGAGGTCGTCAAAGTAGCTAGATACGATCGTGTCCGCATCAAAACCTCGATCAAACCGATTGCAATATGGGTCCGCAGAGAACGAAGCATGAAAGTCGTTGCATTGCGGGAAATACGACGTTTCAAGTTCTGGTTTTTCTGGATGCCGATCTGGGATCAAGCCGCTTGCCGGAAGCTTGGCAAAGGTAAAGTCCTCTTGCTGACTCCCGCGTTGGAAAGTCGGGAATTCCATATTGTAGAGATACCGTAGCGTCAGTTCGTCTTGATACCCCGGCGCTATGTGTTCGTGGGGCGTTAGGAGTTCGGTCACTGGATGACGGTAGCCCATAACAGACGATGCGTTTGTCATGTTAGCTGCGGCCCGTTTTTCCAGTTCAGCTACATACTTATTCGGCAGCGACCCTTTTTCAGGCAAAATGTTCTCTTTGAATTGGTGACCGAGGCCAAGAAAATGGCCGTACTCGTGAAGGATCAATTCTTTGATGACCTTCTTAAGGCCATCTTCGTAGCCGACTTTTGATTGCGCAATTCCTTCCGCAATCATGGGGCCTACGTCAACAAAGCGGCGATCCAGGTCGTGTGTGACGCCGTTGGTAAGGCGCTGCAGCTGATCGGCAGTTGAATAATTGATGCGGCGAAGTTTTTCGCCGAGTCCGAGTTCTGCGCTATCTGCTCCGAAAATGGATTCGCGTGCCTGATTGCTTGGGCCTTGAAGGAAACCAAACAGTTGTGTTTTGTTTTTATTCAAGTCCACTTTGTTGGAACGGATTTGCAAATCTTGAAGTGTCGAGCGTAGCGACAACATCATGCTTTCAGCTTGCGCTGAAGACATTTGTTCGGCCATGCGCTGGCGTTCGCCATCTGAAAGAGATTTAGCAGGCTGGCCTTTTTCGTCGCTTTTTCCAGAAGCTTGCGCTGCCAGATTCTGAAGGTTTCGTTTCAAAAGAAACTGCGCAGTGGAGGCTTGCAGCACGTTAGAAGCCCCACCCGCACGGAGGCCCTCATTCATCGCGGCTGAAAATGTGGTCAGCGCTTTGGGATGAAAGTAAGTCTCGAAGGGATTTGGAGAAATCGACGACCGAGCAGCCTTTTTTGCTCCGGGTGATTTTGCGAAGCCACTTGCGCCACCGCCAGAGGACTCGAGGTAGCCTTTGACGTAGCTTTCTAGGTATCCACCGTACAAAGTGATTTGGCCCCACAAGATTTCGCCGTTGCGAACATCCGCAGCCGCCATGCCGATTCCAAGCGGTGACACTTCTGAAATCTGTTTGTCATCAACCCAAACCATCATTGGGTACCGAAGATCGAACGGGTGCTTCATCGGCTTTTTGTTAAGTCGAAAGGCTTTGGGGCGTTTTTTCGATGGATTGTTTTTGTTTGGATCGATTGTTTCGAAAGTTTTATTCCACTGTTCGACTACGTCTTCCGCAACGGGAACATACTCCTCTGGAAACCCGTGTAGGTAGACGTCGTGAGTTTTTGAAAGATCCCACTTCGCTGCCGACCATACCTGCTGAGTGCCCTCGCGTTTTTCTCCTATGACATGAAGTGCATTTAGGAACTTCGAGTTCTTAGTGTTGTAAGGAGTTTGCTTAAATTCTTTATTGTGTTCGAAGGCTTTAAAGTTAAAGCGAATGCGCGCGCCAATTTCTGCTCCCCACGACGGGTTGTGGACAGATGCGGTGAAGGCAAAAAAGCCAGAATCTTTGTCCCATTCAATATCGTCGACCTTTGTGATCCGGCCATCGCGAGAATTAAAGAACATCGCCATGTCCCAATCTTGAATAGAGAGGCGATCAAGGCCGAGATCCATCAAGGGCCGCGCTGAATAATGCGATCGAGAAGAATTTTTCACCATCTCGTTAGTGTCGCGGCCGTAAGAATCCTTTGCGCGCTCATAGTAGTAATGATTGTCGATAGGAATAACGATCGCCTCTTTCCAGCGATTGCGGTGCTTAGGGTCATCGCCGTTTGGAAAAGAGGGATTTACGAGGCGGCCGATAAGGGCGCTGTTGGTGATTTCGAATTCGATATTGCAATGGTTTGTCATGACAGCCGCATGCGTGAGCCAAGCCGACGCAATCACGCCAGTTTCAGAAATTGGAGCCCAACCGCAAACGAACGTGCGTCGCTTAACGATATTTTTTACGACATTTGATTTTTTACCGCCGACGTCCTCGGTTGTATTGATTGTTGCGACCTGTTCGAAAAACGTCTTTTCGATTCCTGTATTGTCTGTTGAATCAACTGGAGGTGGGGTTTCGGTTGACGGCGTGCGGATCGTACATGCTGATACGAAGACAAGGGTCGCCATCACTGCCAAAGCAAACGAGACTTGTTTAATTTTAGTCATTTTGCTGTTCATTCGTTGATCCTTGGTTCGCGGTTGCGGGTAAGTTTTCATTTTCCAGTAGCCGGTATTTCTAATTTTCCAGGCATATTTGAACTAGCCGTTGCCGGATCGACACTGGATAAATCAAAGCGCCTCGCCATGTGCGTGCGTTGGTCGCCGGCTCCCTTTGGAAGAGGGGTGCCATCAATAGAGAAGGCAATTGGATTAGGGGCTGAATGACCGGCGGAGATCCCGGAGGATTGGAACATGGATGGACGCCGCGCCTCTTCGGCTGCGATTCCAAAGAAGGTTGCGATGAATAGCAATAGGAGCCAAAAGCTGACGACGTCGGAATCTGCGTCTCCGTTAGTTCGCGCGTCACGATTGCTTTCCACCTGATTTTTCGAAGCATCGTTGTCCTGAAAATCCTGAGGATTCTTCATGCGTGGTCCTTCCATCGTACCCGATCCAACGTTGATTCATGTTCAAGCGGTGGGCCGCATAAGATTCGGTGCTGTCGAAAACTTAGACGTCTAAAATAATTCGGTTTTTTTGATTTCTGTCGCTCGTAGTGAATCTCAGCGAGGCCTGATTCGGCTCTTCGCGGATGAAGACTGACAAAAAATGGCGCGCGGTACTACGCTGGCACCGAGGTGCGCTAACCCCTCGGTTTCTAGGGAAGTTTTAGGTAGCCTTCGGCTTATACTCGTGGCTAAGCTTTCGAAGTGAAAGAAATTGAAGCAGCCAATTTAAAAACTCGTGTACTAGTTGTCGAAGACGAAGCGGATATTCGCCGCATTTTAAAAGAGCTGCTTGAAGCGCAAGGCTTTTATGTCGTCGACCTGTCTTCCGGACACGCGATTCTTCATCAAATCGAACTTCATAATCCCGATGTGCTCTTGGTTGATCAGATGATGCCAGGGATAACAGGAGTCGAAATTATCGCCCAAGTACGCAAAGACGGTCGTCACGCCAATCTTCCGATCATCATGGTCACAGGTCTGAGCGGTGAAGAAGACAAGGTGAAAGTTTTAAATCTAGGTGCCGATGACTATGTCACGAAGCCGTTTTTGCCAAAAGAATTGGCTGCGCGGATCAATGCTTTGGTTCGTCGAACGGCGGCGCGAGAATTAGCCTCGAAGAGCGAACCCCAAGAACTTATTCGGGGTGATATTCGAATCGAACTCCGCTCCCATCGTGCATTCGTTGGTAGCGAAGAAGTGCAGTTGACACTCACTGAGTTTAAAATTCTGCGTGAGCTATTGAAACAGGTGGATCACGTTTTGACTCGCGAACAACTTCGAGAGCGAGCACTCGAGAGTGTGAACGTTACCGATCGCACCATCGACGTGCACATGGCGTCGCTCCGTAAAAAAATGGGCCCCATAGGTGACACCATCGAAACCGTTCGTGGCGTAGGCTACCGCCTCGCCCGCTAGTATTGCCGCAGGCATTTTCGGAAGGCGGCCATCCTGCCCTCCTCGCGGGGGACCGGCATCCTGCCGCGCGAGAGCTTCCTCAAATGCCTACGGCAATCAACAACGGTCTTCCGATATCACACCCGTCCGAATCTTTCCGCGCCACTGCACGGAAAGCAGTGGAGGGCGGAGCCCGAAACGACGCAAGCAGCACCCGCTCAGTCGTGTTTGCGCGCAAGCGCGCAAACGCGACTGAGCGGGGTGGATCTTCTCCTTACCCCGTCGTCTAGATTGGTCTTTTGATAGGCTTTCGGCTGCTATTGATTCCGCGATCGCGGGAGCTGCCGGTAGGTCTCCTCTTCATCCAGAGTTTCCAGGCATCACTATGTCCTGGTGCTACTCCTGCCATCGCAGTTTCGCGTACTCGACTTGGGGGAGGCAGACTTTCATCTGCGGGGATTCATTGTTTCCAACGCTTCCTTGATTTCTTACTAGAGCATTCGCCGTGCCAGCCCTTGGGCGAGGAGAAATCGAACTTTTAGGGTCACTCTGTCACTTGTTTCGCGTTGCGCTTTGGCGGGCAGTCGGCGTGAAGTAGGGTTATTTCGATCGCCAGAACGAAATGAAGCGTCATTAGGTAAAGTCACCATGAAGTGGCCGTAATCCATAATTAAGTCTTATGGTACTTCTGAGGCCGTATCGAGAGACCAAATGACCCCGGTCGCAAGTCCGTCGCGTGTTTTCAGTTACTTTTGCACCCCGACGAGATTCGGCACGCTCGCTCGATTCCCACGGCAAACTGTATCATTATTCGACAATCGTGAAAAACGTCGAAAATTCAAGCATCTGCAGTGTCAGATGATTGAAAGAACTCGTATTTTTCAAAACCCGTGGCCCTCTACCGTCAGTGACATTCTACGTCTCTGGCGCACCTTTTGACGATGTAAGAGTCGTTAAGTTTGACCATTAAGCTCAATGATTCCGAACGTCTCGGTTGCAAACCCTGATCATGAAAAGTCGTTGGTATCGTCTTCACGTTGCCGCGGGCACCGCGCTTGCCTTGTAGATGGGGAGAATGACGAATTCAGAACCGCAGACTTTAACATTCAGGCAGGCCGCCGGGCGCGAGATCGGTCGCCTATTGAAGCGAAAAAAGCTTTATGCAAGCTTGCTTCTTGCCGGTTTAGCATTGATCACACAAGCCTGTGCTCCCCAAACCTCACCACAGGCCTCGTGCAACTTTGTTATGAGTGGCGAAAGTCAGCGTGTTTCGTGGGGGCCATCGACTCCTGTTATTCTTTATGTCGATAGCTCGGTTCCTTCCGAGTTCTACGATGCAATTCGCACAGCCGTCATGACCTGGAACCAATCGCTAGGTCGCGAAGTATTAAAAGTTGGTGGGTGGTCATCAGCGTACCCGAACGAAAAGCAAGATGGCGTGAACGTTATTTATTTCAATAAATCGTGGCCAGAAACTCAGCGGGAAAAACAGGCCGTCACCACAATTTGGTGGGCGGGTGACCGAGTGTATGAAGCAGATATTCGTGTGAATGGTGTACCGTCTCATTTTCAATATTTCTGGGGCCCAACTCCCATCGATGGACGCGTAGATTTTGAATCACTCCTTCTTCATGAATTAGGGCACGTGTTGGGACTTGAGCATCCTAAAGTGGAAGCCTCCGGTACCGTCATGGCGCGGCGTTTGAATGATGCTCAGTTGCGACGCACCCCTACGTTGGAAGATGTGGGTGACTTGAAGTGCGAGTACTAACGCCTAAGTGAAATAAAGCGTCGATCGCGGCGCAGAGTTTCTCTGGCGGAGGTAAAGAGGCGTTTTCATAGGGTAAAAGTTCCAAATTGGAACTTATTTGCCGCTAAGTGCCTCGACGTTTGTAAGGTTATTTAAGTTGTGAAGTGACGTCTTCACTCGAGACGATACAACCAAGCGGGGTCGGGTAATCTGGCCCCTATGTGGAGGAAAAAATGTCGCAAAAATCATCGAACCCAAATGATTCGTTCAAAGCTGGGTCGACATCGAAGTTGTACTCCGCAACGGCATTTGATTCCGCTGATGGGGCAGATTTAGAGACTTCCGCATTCCAAACTCGCGCTTATCACGAGCTGCTCGACAATCCACATATCGAGCTCGATGGTCTGCAGCGCCTACATGAGAACCTGGCTCGGCTCGAGGATCTTCACGGTCGCTTACAGTTTTTGATGCGTGATCTCTCGTCCTTGCTAAAGAAGTAGGTCTTGGAAACTGTATGGCCATTGGTCGAGGGAAAATCCTCGACTGTGAATTAGCGCAATCGAACGCTATTCTAAGACAGTGAAAAACAAAGTTATATTTTTAGCTCTCGTATTGGCTGGTGTGGCGACAGTTTCTTCCTCCTTTGCTGCTGATATCATATACATCGGCGACTCGCACAGCACGGGATGCTTTGGGCGCACACTCGATGTCACACTTCGAACACTGAAAACCAAAGAAAATCCGCAAAGTACAGAAAGACCCGCGACGGTCATCACTCAGGCATCCTGTGGAAGTGCGTCCAGCCATTGGTTGAAATCAAACGGCCACGTCACGCGATGCGGGACACTTATTTGCGATGTCAGTGGTAACTGTGATTCTCGAAACTCAAAAACGGACTCGATCGGAATGTTGCTCGAGAAAGAGAAGCCGAAAGTCACTGTTGTTGCTCTCGGCACTAATATGATTAAGGGAAAGCGCGACCAATCAGAAAGCGAAGCCCGCTCTCTGATTCTAAAAATAAAAGAGGCGGGCAGTCAGTGCATTTGGATTGGCCCACCACAGGCGGCGCTGTTTTTTTCGCCTGAAGCGAAGTTCAATGAGTTTGTTGAAAAGTTAGAGTCGGTCGTTGAATCTGAGGGCTGTCGGTTTGTTTCGAGCGTCGATAAAACTGCCCGCGAAAACTTGAATGACAGCATGGGCCTTCATTACGGCTGCAAGGATGCAGAAACCTGGGCCAAGAAAACAATCCCTGTACTGAAGCCGCTGGTTGAAGCCGCTCTCGCACAAACTCCAGCGGATACAGATTCTGAAGATGATGCACAAGCTGTAGCGAAGTGATTAACTAAACTCTTTTTGGAATCGTGATGGTGATATTGCCGTCGTCGTCGATCTCTTTTCGAACGCCGTCTCGAATGACAGGAAGTCGAAGTGGAAACTCCTGGCGCCAAGTTTGGTAGGCGCTCATTGACGCTTTGGCTCCTTCTGCATCCCGTTTATCAGAAAATTGGCGGGTTGCAGATAGCCAGGCTTTTCCGTCTTTCACGCGAATGTCGACTTTTTCTCTCTCGTGTGGTGGAACTTTTGCGTAAATCGTATATCGGTCATCGGCCTCTTGAATTTTGGCCTCAAAGGATTGAAGGCGATAGAATGGGTCTTCTTTCCTTGCTTCCGCGCGACCGTACTTAGAGTCGAATTCCTTTTGCTGCTCGTAGAGCGCACGTAAATACTTTTCTCGCTGATTGCCTAATGTTGATCGATTAACCGAATCCGTCTTGGCTAGACGAGTGTGGAAATCAGACTCCTGTTCCTTCAGTGTCGCGTCGTGCAGCTTTTCACGATTTTCTATTTTTGCGCGAAGGAGAGTCGTTTCTTCTTTTTCACGCTGATGAGCTAACTGAGTGCGCTCTTCGGCAGCAGTCTTAAAAGTGGAGTCTTGCTGCTGCAAGTTTTGTCTTATTCGCGCCTTTTTTGCCTCTACCTCGAGATCGCCCTCACGCTGAATTCGCTGCGTTTCTTTCGAGTATTCATTTTGAACTTTTTCGTTTGTCGTCAAATATCGTTCCCGTGAAGTCTGAAGCTCTTGCGACTGTTTCTGATCGAGGCCTGTGCGACGCTTTTCGCCTTCTGAGAAGGTTTGGTCATATGCTCGTTTGGCCTGATCGCGCACTTCAAGAAATGCGCGATTGCCCTCAAGCCGTTCGGTTTCAAGTCGTTTACGCTGATCATCCCTGGTTTCAACCTGGACCTGAGCACCACGCTTTTTGATTTCCTCGAGTGTCGCTTGAGATTGCGCCTGCGTGGATTTTATTTTTTCTTGTGCACTTTGCTGCTCTTTTTGAAGAACGGTTCGATTTGCGACCTTTTGTTCCGTGATCTCACGGTTTGCGCGCTCTTGCGTAGCTGAGTATTCAGCTTGGCTCTGCGACTGAAGCTTTTGATGAAGGGCTTGTTGCTCTTTCATCGCATCGCGAAGTTTTGCTTGAGAAGCCTCTAACTGCTTTGTTTGATTTTCCCTCAGTTGGGTGATGGTTTCGGACGCCCGTTCGCGTTCAGCAGCAATCGCTTGCTCATTTGAGTCGCGAACACTCGCTGATCGAGATTTCAAGTTTTGATATTCGCGTTGAGATTGTGAACTCGCTTCTTTCACTTTTGTTTCGCCGTTGGCTTCGATTTGGCGAATGCGTTCCTCTGTCGTTTGTTTGATGTGATTGACAGCGGCGTCGCCAGCCTCGCGGGTCTCATTCTGTGCCCGCGCACTGTTTGCTCGAATTCGTTTCAATTCGGATTCATGCTGTGCTTGAAGCTTCGATTTTTGTTCTACGTGTTCATCCTGAAGACCACGACTGATTGAAAGATCTGACGACATTTCAAGCCCCCTCCATGGAGCAGTTGTCTGGTGTCGCTTCGGCCTCGGGCCTACGCTGCTTTTCGTGCAGTGGCGCGAAAAGACTGCCCTCAGGATATCATGTTTTGCTTTCTATCGGACGTTTTACCTATGAGAATCGGCGTTTGCGGGGCTGCCTGCTGGACTACGGTCTTGATCGCCAGACACAGGTCCTGTCGATTCCGGTGCTGGGCAAAGCGTGCCGGTAAAGTCGCCTCGTCGGTAGCACATCCAGGTTTGCTCGATGCGAATTGTCTCCGAAGTTTTTACTGCAAAGTATTGCCGATACTGAAGGTCATCTAGTCTAGAGATAACGGTGCGGTCCGTGCCAGTCGCAGTGTCAGTAATTCGAAGGCGAAACGCGCGAAGTTCTGCATTTGCCGTTGGGGAAAAAAATACTGGGCAAAGCCCAAAGGACAAAACAGTAAGGAAGCCGATTGTATTGAAAATTTGCCCCATCTTAATTGCCTATCGGCAGATGGAGCGTTGGACCTTAATCAGTGGCTTAGATCGGAGTTTGATCGTATGGCATTTTCCACAAGATGAAAGTACGCTCGAATCATTAAATCGCGTTCTGTCGCGCTGAGCGATCGAAGAAAGCGTTCCTTGTCGTTGAGAGTTGGTTTACCTAAGAACCGCGACAAAAGAGATTGCACTCGTTCCATGTTTTTCATAGTGAAAAAATCTTTTTCGTCGGTTGGAACCATCATCACTCGGCTTACATCTTTTTTGTCGAAGAGAAAGTGTACGCCTTGGGTGCTTTGATGAATGAGGTATTCGATTTGCGCCGTGTCTTTTGGTTTGCCGTTTTTTGATTTTTCCGCGGCCTGCTTTTTTGCGGACTTCTCGGCTGTTTTTCCGTCCAAAAGACCTTCGTCAGCCAGTTGGTCGTCGATGACATTCTCGTCTTTTGAAGAACCCAAACGTGACCCTCGTGGGCCACTCCCTCGTCCATTGCGCATAAGCCTCCCTGCTTCTGCACGACCATTCCTTAGGTCGAGTTTCAAATCTCAATCACTTTTTTAAAAGTGTATCAAATTGGAACAGCTTCATTCTGAGGAGGTTTTATCGGAAGACGCAAAGAAATTCTCATTTCAGCGCGAGCATTACTTATGGGTTCCCCAAACTTGTCGTGATTTGACAGGGTTAAGCAGAAATCAGACAATAGATAGACAGAGGGGATTTTATCACCCCTAAGAAAGGACCTTGCGACTAATCAAAACCCACGCATCAAGCCGATCTCCTGAAGAAACTTACAGTTGATCTTTGAATTGCGATGGGGAGGTGTGGAACGCACCCGCGACCTTAGTCTGGTCGGCGCGCCTAGAAACAACAAGATCGGGGGACAGATGTCTCATTCATCTCATTCAGGTTCTAAGGTCGGCGCGCGTGCGAACGCGAAAGCTATTCGAAAAGCAAAAGGCCCAGTTGTGAAAAAATCAATCGTGATCGATGAATCTCAAGGCCTCGTGTTTGAAACTGAACGCGAGCTTTATAATCATTTTCAGCCGCAAATTTCAATGCTCGAAGCTGAAGTTCTAGCCAACCGCTCGAGCAAGGACCTGCCTTCAAGTGAGTTCCGAAAGTACGAACCGCTTCTGCAGCAGGTCATTGATGATCCAGACGAAATTTGGGAAGACGCTGTTTCGATCCATGGTCTGCGTGTAACAAGTTACGTAGGTCATTACGTCACGGACTCCTCGAAGAGCCTGGACGACCAAGAGGCCGGCGTTTATTACGTCGCTTTGGCCTATGCGGTTGAAGGAAGTGCCCGTTTTATTTATCTGCATTTCCCTTCTCGCGACTTGAAATTGGTCGATAGGTTTCGTCGCGGGGAACTTGTTTTTGACCGCATTATGAAGGAAGTCGAAAAAGGCGCAGTTGAAGGCGATGCCCTTTCTGAAGGGGATGCTTTAGCCGTTGGTCTTTATAAAGCCATGCTTTCTTTGCGCGCCACAACGGACTACGCAGAAGATGTTTTTCATGATCACGAAGAGTCGCGAGAGCCGACCATCGAGGATCCAGACGAGATTTGGCGTTCGTCCGATCTCAACGGCAATACGCTGGTAACATTTGTTAAAAAGTTTGATGAAGGCGCTGCTGGCGACGACGAGTTCTGGTACATCGCTGTGACAGTGGAAGATGAAGCAAGCTCTAGTCATGCGTTACTTTTTTCGTTCCCGACAAACGACGAAAATCTTGTCGATCGTTATCGGCACGGAGAAAACCTTCAGGCCGAAGAAGTAACACAAGAAGCGAGTCATTAGGGTCGCTCACGACACAGCTTAATAAGTAAAGCCCGCCTGGTTTTCGGCGGGCTTTACTTTTTGTAAAGGCGCAGAGGGGAAATTGTTATTGTTAGAAGCAATAGCTAGCAGCGCGGTTCGACCACTCAGACTCAGTCAACGTTTGCGTTCGCTGACTCCAAAACGGGTGCATGTTGTTAAGGACTGAATCGTGAGTCAAAGCGTAGCGATTCGGATTGGCCTGAATAACTGGAAGTAGGAAATCGGCCTGCCCAACAACTGTCGCCGGCGTATTGCTTCCATCGTAGACGACCACTTTCATTGCTTGCCAGTTGTAGTCGACGCCACTCACGACCATCGTCGTCTTATTGAAGAAGTCGACAGCACCTGAACCACCTAGGCTGTGCTCGGTGCGAATCCTGGCCAACGTCGTTCCGCTGACTGACGACAGTGGTGCCGAGATCGGAGACGCTGATCCAGAACCTTTTTCGAAACTAAACTGAAGCGGAGTTGAATCTAGCGACGGCGAGCCGCCGACAACTTTCCATCGAAATGCTTGGATGTAGTAGTTGGAGTTTGTATCGAATGCTTCTACCAGACTGGTGACGCGTACTCGAACTTTGTCCTCTTGAAGAACTCCGTTATAGTAATACGTCGTGACTTTTCCACCGAGCCGAGTTGAGGTCGAGTCGAATAAAGAGCATTCGGCTTGGCCGTCGCCTGTTGGGCTAATGGTCGAGAGGTCTGTAGGCCCACTTCCGCTATAAAGGGCGGACGCGCGAGGTGTGACCTTGGATCCGCAGGCACTCAGCAGTGCTAGCAGCATTAGAATCATGATGACTCTAACGAACTTCGCTTCCATCAGCGAATTCGAACCCTGCGTGATTGTCTGTGTGTTCATAACTTCCCCCTTGCCTGAACTTAGTAAGAGCAACGGTTGAGCCAACGCGACAAATCAAGAGAATGAAATTTGGACGTTATTACGAGGGTTTGAGCTTGATTTGGCGTTTCAATTTGAGACGCTTAAGGGGAATCGAACTTGGGATGCCAAAATGGCAAAGGCCTAAGAGCGTCACTGCCATCGGCCTTTGTAATTGAGCTAGGAGTCTGCTGTATGATCTCTTTTCACGTAACTCGCTGTCTTCCCTATGAAAAATCCCAGATCGTTCGATTCTTTTACACCTGTCTCGTCCCGATACTATTTCTTCCGGCGTTTGGACTCATTGGCTGCGCTAGCTCTCAGAAGGCTACTGGGCCTGTGCCACCGGGTCTTACAGGCAAACTAGAGGCGGTAACGCTGAAAGAGCCCGTGCAGCTTCGTTTAAAAGCACAGCCTAAGTCCTCAGAGACTGTCGAGTATTATCATGTGTCAGCTTCTCGAGCATTTGAGGGCCAGGAACTTCGTCACGAAAAAACCGAGACGCTTGGTTTCACGGCGCTCGCTGAAACATTGAAGTCCGAGGGCGATCGCTTCACTCAGACGATCACTGTCACGAAAAAGGACGGGACGGTTGGGCTTCACGATTTTGCTATGCCCGAGCTAGGCGAGCGACTGGAAGTCATCGCCGATTCAAAAGGAAAGATTCATAAGGCCGGAGACTGGCCGACAAATTCTATTTTCTACGTCTCGCCTATATCTCTTCCAGAGCAAGCGGTGGAAGTTGGTGATACGTGGACGATGCAGGCCACCTGGCTTTCGCTGAACGACATGGTTCCCTACGAACTTGAGATGGTTTCGATCTTAAAAGGTTTTGTGAAGTGCGGCGCCGACACATGTGCCGACATTGAAGTGAATGGCAACGTCGCGATGCAGGGCCAACTTCGCGACGCACTGGTCTTTAGAAGTGAATGGCGCGGTCGTTTGTTTTTCGCAATAGAAGCCGGGACGGTCGCTTGGTCGCGGGTCAATAGTGAAGAGCTTTTTGCCTACGATAAAGTCTATCGAACGGTTGGTTCTTGTCTGGAGGCCGCACTTCGTGAACCATCTGCGCAGTCTCTGATAGGTGTGGGGGCAAAGCCCACTTGTGAGGGCTTCACACCGCCAACAGCCTCGCGCTAGCTATAAGCCTTTGAATTCCTTTAAGCAGCTGATCCATGAAAGACGGTAACGGTGTACAACTCGCCCGTCTACGGAATCAACCGCCATCATGCCGCCTTGATGTCCGCCGCCGCCTTTGAGTTCTATCGTCGACCTCAGCTTCAGCTCAACGCTTTTCTTTGCCGGCAGACATGACAATAGATCAGGACCGTTCAATGGTTTGATAGTTTGCAGAAGATAGTTTTCGGTTGTCGGTCCAACCCACTGTTGATATCCGAACGATTTATTGAAGCCCGCATGTGAGGGGCCGTTTTGAAAGTCGACTTTTTGTTCCGCTCGTACGCCGCGATCGAGGTGAATGAATCCACGGAAGTCGACGGAATCTATTTTATAAGACCATAAACGTGGTTTTTTGATTTTCACTTTTACTTCGCAGGTTCTTTTTGAGTTTGCGACATCAGCGCCGACGCGGGTTTGGAAGTCATCGAATAGTACTGTGAGCTCGCTTGCATTGGGCGACAGAATGACGGAAACCGTCCCGGGCCGACAGCCATCTCCGCCGTGTTCAATGCTTTCTATCGAAATATCATTTGGGTTGAATCGCGAGCCCGCGATCAAATCGTCGAAAAATCCTGCCGACGCCTTTTCTGAGTAAGCGAATGTCGCTGCAGCAAGTGTGATTGCAAGCGCTAAGATCTTGGCCGAGTACTTCACACGTAAATACGACGCCGTTAAAAATATTCGAGAAACAGTACTTGAAATCAAACCGTCAATCTTCGTGGTCATACTTGCTGAGATCGTCGGTTTTGGTGAAGTATTCGTCGACATTCTGGAGCCCCCTTGCCTCCACTTTACGGGAGGTGAACCAGGGAATTACAACTGCCGTGCCGCGGAAAACTGAGGCAAAAGACGATGTTTCGGTGTCAAAAAGTGCCTAGTCCTTCAATTCGGCCCAGGTGACGCCGTCTCCACCGGTCTCGGGGCCAGCTGCATTCCACTTCTTCACGTACATCGACCTAGACAGGTGAGTGCGGACAGCGCGCTTCAAAACTTCTGTACCGTGGCCATGAATGATTTTGATTCTGTTTTCACCATTTAAGGCTGCTGCATCCAACTGACCTTCAAGAAGCGCCATAGCGTCGTCTTGAGATTTGCCGCGAATATCGATGGTTCTTTCGGTGTCTGTCAAAGTCACCTGAACACCAGAAGCGCGGCGTAAGGCTCCTTGTGTCGGGTTTGAAACCGTTTGCGACGGTCGAAGCTGCGACCACGGGATCGAGATTCTCATTGAATTTGCAAGAACCAGGATTTCGCCTTTGGCATTGGCTTTACCTTGAACAAGACCCTCTCCGCCAATCGATGGAACAAAAATTTTCGAGCCCGGAGGATACACCTTTTCGAACTCTTCCAGAGTGTCAATTTTCTTGCGGTTGTTGCCTGAGCCTGGCGGGGGAGCTTTGATAATTTCAGGAAGTTTTAATTTCACTTCTTGAAGTCGTTCGTGTTTCTGGAAAATATTCTGCACTTGAGAAAAGTCGAGCATCTCGTCAATCTTGCGTTCAGTCTTTTTAATTGCTCTTTCCATCCACTGATCACGGTCGCGCTTAAACAAGGATATCATCTCAAGATACTTGCGCTTAGATTCTTTCGTTTCCTGCATTTCCTTGAATAGTTCTCGACGAAGCCCGTTGAGCTCTTCTTTCAACGATTCAAGATCTTTTAAGTGCTCTTGTCTCGCCTTCATTTCTGGACTCAAGTGCTCGAGGGCACGGTTCAAAATCTTTTCGGCGACCCCAACTCGCCTTGCTGTTTGCAGCGCTAAGCTCTGGCCCGGAATCCCCATAAAAAACTGGTAAGTCGGAGTGCCTGAATTTTGATTGTACTCGAGGCTTCCATTTATCACCCCGCCGTCGTGAGACCAGCCGACTTTCAATGGACCCAAGTGGGAGGTAACGACACCGAAGACTCCATTGGCAGCATAGGTTTCGAGAAAACTTCGCGCTAATGCAGACCCTTCTTCCGGATCTGTCGAACCGCAAATTTCGTCGATCAATAGTAATTCGTTGGGTCCTCGGTGGCATGCCGCCTGGTTCAAAACGGTGACGTGCGCAGCGAACGTTGAAAGGGCTGCGTCGACGCTTTGATCATCACCAACGGCGATGTGAATCCCTTGAAAGAAGGGGAGCGTCGAGCCTTCCTCAGCACAAATCGGAAGTCCGCACCGGGCCATCTGAGCCGCTAAACCCACACTCTTCAGCAGGACGGTCTTTCCACCTGCATTCGGTCCAGAAAGTAAGAGGATCCGGTTACCTGCAGAAAGCTTCACTGTGTTGGGAATGACCTTCCCACCTTTCAGAGTATCTTTCAGAAGAAGAACCGGGTGTCTGACGTCGCGTAAGTCTAATGTGTCTTCCGAAAATTTGACGGGATTCGCCTCTAAAATTTCCGCAAGCTTTGCTTTGGCAAATGTGAGATCAGCTTCAAGCAGCGCTTCACTGGAGGTTTGAAAATCAAGGACTCGCGATTTTAGAAAACGAGAAAGCTGCGTTAAGAGACGTTCGACTTCTTCTTCAATTTCGACGTCGATCTGCTTCAATCGATTATTGAGTGGAACCACATCGTCGGGTTCCATAAAAACGGTTTGCTTTGACTGGCTCGCGCCGTGAATGATTCCTGGAAATGCATGCTGCATTCCAGACTTTACCGGGATTACCCAACGACCCTCTCGAGTCGTGACAAACTTCTCTTGCACCACGGGATCCATTTCGTGCGCCTTTACAAGACGATCGAGAGTGCCGTGAAGCGCCTTTGTCTGGCTCGTCTTTTCCCGGTGGAGATTATTGAGTGCTTCGCTTGCATCAGTGCGAATTTCTCCGTTTGGGCTCATCAGTTGATCGATGGCGGCCAGCGGAAGAGCAGCGTTCATCAATAGGGTTTTTAGGTGATTCACCCAAGAGTTTTCGAAAGGTTTAATCACTTCAGTTAGCGCGATGATTTCCGTACAAAACCGGCGGACATCGCGAAGCTCGATGGGTTGTAAAACTCCGTCACGTTTAAGTCGGGCCTGCCAAGTCGAAAAAAGATCCAGGCTTTCAGCAAATGGTCGTTCACCCATGGTGAGCACCGACCGAGCATTCTCAATTTGTGCAAACGACCGCGTAGCATCAGCTTCGTCTTCCAGGCACGAAAGCATTCGAAGCTTGGATCTTGCCGGTTCGCTTGTCGCAAGCAGTTCGAGCCTGCTAACAATGACGCCCCAATCGATAGATTCGCCGAACTTTCCTTGCGTCAGACTCATAATGGGCTCTTGGAGTAGCGCAGTTTTGCGAAGGCAACAAGGAGGATCCAAAGAGAAAGCATTAACCACCAAGAGTAACCAGCAATTCGTGAATAAAAAGCGATCGAAGGACCTTTGATAAACGGTACCGTGAATGCGCCGACCCATTCCTTTCCAATCGGTGACTGTTCTAGCTGAGTCCCGTCGGCGAGGATCACTGTCGTGATCCCGGTGTTTGTTGCCCGCAACAACGGTCGGCGGTTTTCAACAGCGCGCGCCAATGTCATTGTCAAATGCTGATAGGGCTCAAACGTGTTTCCAAACCAAGAGTCATTTGTGACATTTGAAAAAACCTCTGCGCCTTTCAGGGACATCTCGGCGGAAAAAGTCGGATAAAGACTTTCGAGGCAAATTTGCGGCCCAAGGCGAAACTCACCTAGTTCCATGACGCTCGGTCCAGGGCCTTGGCCAAAACTGCCTAGACCCGGAAAAAGCCATTTGGTGTAGGGGATGATATCAGAAAATGGAAAGCGTTCGCCGAAGGGAATCAAAATTGACTTGCGATAAGGCGGTCCAAGAAGTGCGCCCTCTTTTGACATCGCAAAAAAACCATTGAAGGATTTCTTAACCTCCGTGTCGTAGGAGTATGCTCCAGTTAAAATCATTCGACCCTGAATTTGTGCAAAGCCGCGGATGGCGATCCAGTTTTTTTCGTTCTGGAAAACCTGATCTAAATAATCTGGATATGCAGTTTCTGGCCAAATTGCGAACGTAGATTTCGGATGTTTTTCAAATCCTTGGGACGAGAGCTTTAAATAACCCTCTATAATCGGGACGGAAAACTCTTTTTGTTTTTCAACGATCAGCTTTTCGTAGTTTCCAATATTTCCTTGAGCAATGACAAAGTTCAGCTCGGCGTTTGTTTGCTGCCAAGGCTTTTCACGCCCAATACCCAGTAAGTTAACCGCGACGAAGACCGCGATCCCGCCAGCGAGCCACTTTAACGTCGGACGCAATCGCGCAGCTAAGGTAGGCTTGTCCTTTTTCCAAGCAAGCCAACCAATTGCGAAAAGTGCGTTCGACAAAAGTGTAACAAGATTTAAACCCTCAAAGCCAATCACATCCGAAAACTGAGCGCCTGGAAGCTGGGCCCAAAGCCACGGATAACCCAAGTGCCAAGGGAAGATCGAGGGCCAAAGGGCTTCGATGAAAGCAAAGCTTGAAAAATAAAGTGCGACGATAATCCATTCCGAGGCCGCCGCTCCGGGAGCTTTTCGCGAATTTATCCAAAAAGCTATCTTGAGTGTCACCAAGGCCGCAAGACCGTAATAAATATGAGCGATCGAACAAAAGCACATCAGGGTAAGAAAGCCGGCCCATTTCGGGAAGTGACCGAACTCAACTGCGGTGATCGAAATCCAATGAAATCCGATCGCATTCAAAATAAACTGCGAAAGCCAGCCAAAGAAAAAACCTCTCCAGGCAAGCTTCGAGGGTGACCTGTCGCCGACCAAAGAGGTTCGGTACAATTGGACGATCGCAACCACGAGCGGTGCGATCCCGAAGAGCATCGCCCACGGCGGAAATGGAATATAGCTTGTGCCTATAAAAAGGCCTGTTAGTATCGGAAGTAGTAGAGCGTTATTCACGAAGTTGAATATAACAAACCTGTTCGGCAAAGAAAGATTTATAACAACATGATGATGCAAACAGGAACGGAACCAAATCTTAAATTAAAACCGGCGCACGAGCCGAATGTCTCGGTTTCTCGAACCCGCTGCCCAGCTTGTATGAAACTCTTTGCGGTGGACACGGACGTTTTATTGGCAATGACCAGAGCCGGTGTTTACCGAGCGGAATTTAATTGCACGGGCGATCTTTGCGGGACCGCATTTGCGGTTCAGCTGCCTTTGCCGGTCGGCTACGACGGGGTTTCGATTTTACCTTCAATTCAAATTGTTGGACCTCAAATTGTTGTACCTACTCCGTCGTCGAAGTCGCCAAATGAATCCGTACCTTCGCCCGGTGTGCCGTCGGCAGCAATGAAGGCTCCATTAGCAGAAAAAGAATGTCCCCGCTGCAACGCTAAAAATGTCGTTACGATGAATGAATGCGTGCGCTGCGGAATCGTTTTTGAGCGGTTTGATGCGGCCAATGATCTTCGAGTTGAGGAAGAGCTGGCTCTTGGTGGAACTCGCGACCTTGCAGTTTTGTGGGATAAGGTTATCGAAGATTACGAAGACCGGGTCCGCCATGACCGGTTCTTAAATGCGTGTCGCGACGCTCGCGCACTGTCGTACGCAGCAAAAAAGTATTCTCAAATTTTGGTGTCTGCTCCTCAAGACGATATTGCACGTTTGATGCGAAATAAGGTTGTCGCCCTTGTCGCGGCTCAAGCGGAAACTTCGAAGTTGCCAATTCGCCTCGACTTTAGAATTCCGAAACTAAATTCTATGGCTCTTTTCATGGGCTCGCTATTGTTTGTGTGGGGATTAGCCATGCCGCAGTTGAAGAACATGATGGAAATTGGTCTTTCCATGTTGCTCCTTGCAATTGGCGTACGGTTAGCATTGCGAACGCGAATAAATTAGCGCGTGTTCGGATCTGCCAATGTTGCGTTTTCTGGGGTCGCCGTGTTGTTCGACCGAGAGGGTTCGCGTGCATTGGGTGAACCAATGGCGTTCAGCAAGTTCTTTCCAAAAGAGGACATTTGCTCCGCAGGATCTACCGAGTTCGGATCACTGCTAAGCGCTGAAGGACCACCGTTCCGTCCTCTTGCACTAGGATCTGCGGCGAAGGCCGTCGGTGATGTGCGCTCGGTATTGACGGTCGTCTGACCGGTGATGGATACGCCCATATCAAGACTTGTCAGAGCTTTGTAGGCATTCAAAAGTTTCGCAGTTCCAGTTTTCGAGAGCAGAGTTTGGTACTCATCGCCAGTCCGCAAAATGTATTTCTTAACATCACTCGCTACAAATTCTGGTCGATGCGCCATGATGAGAACCGCAACGCCTGTTGTGAATGCGGTCGCCTGTGACGTGCCCGTCATTCTTCCGAACGAGTTGCCGGGAAGTGCAGAATAAATTTGGTCGCCCGGTGCCGCGAGATCGACAGTTCGAACTCCGTAGTTACTACTCGCAAGAACTTTTGTTTCTTTTTCATTTACTGCGGTGACCGATATAATATTCGTTAGGTCATAGTCGGCAGGGTAGTAGTGCTTTTCGGGGTCGTCGGTGTTCGAGCGTTCATTGCCCGCCGCCGCGATAAACAGAACGCCCTTTTTCTCGGCCTCTTTGACTGCAGCGAATTCTTCTGCCGAATACTCGGTGCCGCCTCCTGAATAATTAATTACTTTAGCGCCCATCTTTATTGCGTAGCGAATAGACTGAATTGTGTTTTTGAGATTGTTAGCGCCAGGCGACTTGGGATCGTAATATTTTAAAGTCATCAATGAAACTTTTGGCGCGACACCGGTGATTCCGAATCCATTTCCACCACGAGCGCCGATGATTCCGGCGATGTGGGTCCCATGACCATGATTGTCGGTGAGGTCACCATTGTTTGAAACGAAATTCCAACCGTGGACATCATCGATGAAGCCGTTTCCGTCGTCGTCAACACCGTTGGTCGCTTTGTCTTTGCTATTTTTGTCGATTCCGACTTCGCCTTTGTTCACCCATAGATTTTCGGTCAGATCTTTGTGTCGGATATCTGTTCCAGTGTCGATGACGGCAACGACGATTTCTTTTGATCCTTGCGTTATTTCCCAAGCCTTGTGCGCATTGGTTCGAACAAGTCCCCACTTTTCTTTGATAAACGGGTCGTTAAAAAGCACGTTTTCTTCTTTTGCGCTTTTCTTTCCGGGTTCTACACCGGTTGCTTTCTTCAATAAGAGTTCCCGATCGGACGCAGTGGTCGAGGCTCCAACGGCGGGGACCGAAGCGGGACTCTTTCGCGATATATTGCCAAAAACACCCCAAACAGTGGCGGTGCCAGCAAGACATAAAATGGCGATTCCAGCGCGAACAATTGGGTGAGAAGTCATCGAGTTCATGACTGTCTTTTCGGTCTCCGACACTGGAAAAGAGAGACTAGATGTCGGGATTTTTGAATTTCAGTGTCTCAATTTGAGACATCAGAAAGTCTCAGCGTCCACTCTGGAAACTGGACGGACGTCGAGCTTAGTCGCCGTTGATAAGTGACAAAATTTCTAAGTACCAGTTTCACGTAGAGGCGAGTCTCGTCGTATGGAATTTCTTCGATGAATTCGAGTGGGTCCTTCCGCATTCTTGTTCGAAGCCACCCTTGAATTGCTTTATCGTTGGCGTTGTAGGCCGCGACCGAAAGAATAAAGCGGCCTCCGTATTTGGTAAAAAGATCCTTGAGAAAAACAGTGCCAAGGGCGATGTTTTTATCGGGATCGTAGAGATCATCGGGACTTTCAATTGTGATCCCGATTCTCTTCGCCGCTTGCCCCGCCATTTCCGGAATCAATTGCATCAGACCAAAAGCGTCTGCGTGGCTACGGGCATAAGGATTAAACAACGATTCTTGGCGAATAATTGAATAAATCAGTGCAGGATCTAGTCCGTGACGGGAAGCCTCATCACGAATTCGCGTTTGAAAAGGAATCGGAAAGATCAGCTCGGGGCGCTTTTCAAGAATGGCATTTCGATCTTCTGGGCTAAGCTCTTCTGTTTTTACCGCCACTTGTACGTGCTGCTCTAGGTGAGAAAGAAGAACAAGCGTCGCCTCTTTTTTCTCGCGGGAGAACGACGGGTCCCATGTTTCCTTTGCAGGGAAACTTTCAAAGTACTTTCTTCCAACTTCGATTTCACCGAGGGCTATGAACCAATCGATCGGTACTCGCAAAGCTTCGGCCAGTGGCGAGCCTTGACGAGAGCTGTATTCAGGCGAATAAGTTCTTAGTGGCGATTGCGGCACACCAAGTTCGTGAGCTGCAAGAACCCCGTAATACCCAAACGGACTGAGTGACAAGAGATCGCTAAAGTACTTCTGGGCGGCATCCGTTTTTCCGAGATCTTTGTAAAGACGGCCCAACCAGTACATGTTTCGCGTCTGCGAACCGTGAGAGTCCTCGTACTTGAGAGTTTGCTCTAAAACAGTGACCGCCATTTCACTTCTTCCAGCTAGGCGCCGGAGATTCCAGCCGCGATACCACAGAATTTTTGCTTTTGATGCGCGATCGGGAAGATCTTCGATTTCGATAGCACTCAGGATGTCGTGCATCGCCTGAAAATCGGCTTTTTCTTCCGCGATTCGCGCCCGAATGAGCGTCGATTCATAAAGTGGAATTTTGCCGGAGTATCGCTTTAATTGCTTTTCTAGCTGCACAAGAAATCGATCGGCATCCGATGGACGATGGTCTGTCCAAATAGCTCGTGCATACAAAATTGCCGTCTCGAGGTAAATTCGCAAAAGCGCAGCGTCCCGGTTCTTCAAACCCGGTTTCAAAAAGTTTGCCTCCGCAAAAGACAGCCAGTGGCTCGTTGCCTTTAAAAAATCCTCTGTTCGGAGCTGCAGTTTAAATGACATGCGAATGCCATCAAGCGCCTTGAGGCGGTCTTGTGGCGACAGACTCTTTTCTTTAACCGCTTGCAAATAAACCGATCTTGCACGATCAAACTGTCGCGAAGACCGCAAGTCCGCCGCAATCGCGAGCAGCGTCGGTCGAGCTTCAGTCGCCGCTGAATCCTGGAGGTAGAACCTGGGCGCAACTTGTATCAGCTTTGCCTTCGTTTTTTGAAGCTCACCTCGTTGCTCGCCGCCCATGCTTTCGAGTATTCGAACCGATTCAGAAAGTTTGCTTTCGCGGAGTTTAGGCGTTTTTTCAAACGCGGCAGCCTCACGAAGAGCAATTGCCAAGTCCAGTCCGATTTTGGATTTCATTGCAAACGCAACTTTTGCTCGAGCGTTCTCTTCGGCCAACCACTTTGGTACTTCTAGGCTTGGAATAATTCGGTCGGCAGGGCAGGCCGATAACGTTCGAACCCGGGCCAGTGCTCGAACGGGCTCGGGCAATGATGCCTCGAGCGCCACAGCTCGAAATCCTTCGCACGCCTCAACAAAGTTTCCAGAGTTTAAATTCGCTTGGCTTTGTTTATAGTTTTGTAGAGCTGACCAAGCAGGGTCTGATGGATTCGCGCCGGCCCTATTGCTCTGTGTGCCGTTCGGAGCGCGCAAGCCGAAAGCACTGCGGTCTGAAACCGTGGAGCAACGAGAAATAGTCAGCAGCAGCCCTGCCATGATCGCGATTTTGCGAAACTTCATCGATGAGTGCACTTGTGTTGTCTCCGTTAATTCAGGATAACGTTGGACGTGGATTCACGCAAAATCATTCATATCGACATGGATTGCTTTTATGCGGCCGTCGAGGTCAAGTATCAGCCGCGCTTAAGGGGCAAACCAATGGCTGTTGGCGGGTCGCCAGATGGACGCGGCGGCGTTTTAACCACCGCAAATTATGAGGCGCGGCAATTTGGCATAAAGTCCGCAATGACATCAGTGCAGGCCCTTCGTCTCTGTCCAGACCTAATTTTAGTGCCGCCTGATTTTTCGAAGTATAAGGCAGAAAGCGCCAAAGTTCGACAGATTCTCGAACGCTACACGAATCGAATTGAGCCCCTCAGTCTTGATGAAGCTTACCTAGACGTTACCGGTCTCGAGATTGAGAACGGAAGCGCTACGCGCATCGCTCAACGAATTCGAGCGGAAATTAAAGCTGAGCTCCAGCTAAACGCAAGTGCAGGTGTGGCGCCAAATAAGTTTTTGGCCAAGATCGCAAGTGATCTTAATAAACCCGATGGAATAGCAGTGATTCGACCCGAGGATGTCGAAAAATTTGTTGCGACTTTGTCCGTGGAAAAAATCTGGGGAGTTGGGAAAGTCACGGCCGAGAAATTAAAGAGGAAAGGGCTCGTTACCTGCGGAGATTTACGAAAGCTAAGTCTAACGTCGCTTGTGGAAGAATTCGGGAGCTGGGGGGCGCAGCTTTACGACTATTCGCGAGGCATAGATCATCGACAGGTGAAAAGCGAACGGGAACGAAAGTCGCTGACGGTTGAAGAAACCTATAATCATGATTTGGTTTTGCGCTCGGATATATTAAACCGGCTGCCAGAGCTTTACCGCGACTTTGCCGAACGTCTGGAAAAGTATCGGTCGCGCGGTGAGTTTGAAAAGTCTCAGGCTGCGAAATCGGTGGTCGTAAAGCTAAAATTCAATACCTTCAGAACCAAGGGTCGCGAGCGCCAATGGAATTCGGCAAGTGTCCCGCCGCTGGCCGTGTTCCGTGAGATCCTAGAAGAAGCTCTCGACGGGGAAACTTTACCAGTGCGGTTGATCGGCCTTGGAGTTCGTCTTGCTTCAAGCTCTTCTGACAAAAAGTCCGTGCGTGATGCCGACGGATTGCAGCTAAAATTTTAGACGCCGGCAAAATTCTTTATGGTGCTCCATTATTGGTATTTGTAACGAGACCTAGCTGAGTTATGGACCAAGTATCAGCGGTGCCGTTGCCAAGAAGTCCGCTTGCGCACGTCGTGAAACTTCCGGGCGCCCCCATGACTCCTGCCGCTGCCGCAACACAGCCGACTGGCGCAATCTGCGCATACGTGGATTCGACCCATCGACTATCATAGAGCGCGCTACAGTTAGCGGCGTTGGGTACCACAGAGGTTGCATCGCAGCCTGGAAATAAATCCACCGGATTCGTCGTCGGACCGCCAAGAACATCTGGATTGTCGGCGGCTGTCAGGCGAAATCCCAACGATCCTTCCGGAATGAAACCTGCTCCAACAAAGTTACCAGCGTAGTATGCGTATTCTGCATATGTTGCTTTTTGGCTGGTGAGATAGCCAGACAGCAATGTTTTTGCGCTAGATTGACGGGAACGAGCTTGAAATCTTTGGTAGTTTGGAACCGCAACCGACGCGAGAATGCCAAGCACTACCACAACAATCATTAATTCGATGAGAGAAAAACCCTTCTGGTTTTGAATCGTCTTTTGGATCGACATATAGTAGCCTTCTTTCGAAAATCCAGCTGCCCCACACAGCTCGATTAGTTAAAGAATAGCGCTTATTTGATTATCTGTCGTATTGAAGCAAAGAATTTCCACGAATTCGTTTCATCCTGAAGTAGTGAATGTGATTCGAGTGCGAAGTGCAGAAAATTCGAAAGAATTGTCGACACTAATCTTTCTTATTTCGACTAAGGATTTTACAGTCGTTAGGAATACTCGAAGGTCAGTTGGTCGTCCTTCACATCGATGTTCACAGAGCCGCCTTTTTCGAGTCGTCCAAACAGAAACTCGTCGACAAGCGGTTTTTTCAAATGATCATCAATTGCTCTTGCCATTGGCCGCGCACCAAGGAGCGGATCAAAGCCACGTTTCAATAACCAACGATTGGCCGCGTCGCTAGTTTTCAAAATGACTTTTTTCTTAGAAAGCTGTTGAGCGAATTCACTAACAAACTTCAAGACCACCTTCAGCACAATGTCTTCAGGCAACGCCTGAAACTGAATCGTGGCATCTAGTCTGTTAAGAAATTCTGGTGTGAAAGCTCGTTTGATCGCTTCGCTTTGCTTGTCGGTACTTGAAGCAGCACTTGAGGCACCAATTCCAATCGAACTCTTTTGTGCATCCGCGGCGCCGGCGTTGGTGGTCAATATTAAAATAGTGTTCCGAAAGTCGGCAGTCTTTCCGTGCGAGTCGGTGAGAGTTCCATTATCCATGACTTGGAGAAGTATATTCATTAAGTCTGGGTGCGCTTTCTCAACTTCATCCATGAGCACGACGGAATAAGGGTTTCTGGAAACCGCTTCAGTCAGTAGGCCTCCTTCTTCGTACCCCACATAGCCGGGAGGTGCGCCCACGAGCCGAGAGACGGCGTGTTTTTCCATATATTCAGACATGTCAAAGCGCAAAAACTGATTGCCGAGGACTTTGGCGAGCTGCTTTGAAACCTCTGTTTTTCCGACGCCCGTCGGGCCGGCGAACAAATAGCTACCGATCGGTTTATTTTCCCTGCCCAAACCGGATCGTGAAAGTTTGATTGAAGTTGCAACTCGCTTGATCGCCTCATCTTGGCCGAACACAGCTTCCCGCATTTGTGCCTCAAGGTTTTTAAGCGCGGCTTTGTCAGTCGCATTCACACTTTGAACCGGGACTTGCGCCATCGACGCGACAACTTTTTCTATGTCGGCGACTCGGATGGCTTTTGTCTTATCGTCTTTTGATTTGATTCGAACGCGTGCGCCAGCTTCGTCAATCACATCGATCGCTTTGTCTGGAAGCTGTCTCGCTTGAATGTATCTGGACGAAAGCTCTGCAGCTGCTTTTAGCGCCCCTTCCGAGTAAGTGACGTTGTGATGTTCCTCATATCGTTCGCGCAAACCTTCTAAGATTTTGACGGTCTCTTCGACCGTAGGTTCTTTGACGTCGATCTTCTGAAATCGTCTAGCGAGTGCCCGATCTTTTTCGAAATGCTGACGGTACTCTTTGTAAGTCGTAGAACCGATACAGCTGAGTGTACCATTCGCTAGGCCAGGCTTTAGTAAATTTGAAGCATCCATGGATCCGCTCGACGTTGCCCCGGCGCCTACCAATGTGTGGATCTCGTCAATGAAAAGCAGACCATGCGGTTCGTTTTCAAGCGCCTTGACGACGGCCTTCAGGCGCTCCTCGAAATCCCCGCGAAACTTTGTTCCGGCTAGCAGGGCACCCATATCTAAGGAATAGATGACCGCGTCTTTAAGGACCGAAGGAACTTTGTTTTCAATAATTCGAAGCGCAAGGCCGTCAGCAATGGCTGTTTTTCCGACGCCGGGCTCGCCAATCAAAAGAGGATTGTTTTTTGTTCGACGCGAAAGCACCTGAATGACGCGCTCGATGACTTCGTCTCGTCCCACAAGAGGATCGACTTTCCCTTTTCGCGCGCGTTCGTTCAAATTCATGCAAAACAAATTCAACGGATTCTTCGATTGCTTTGAATCATCTTTGGGTAGTCCATCGATGTCGCGATCGGTTTCTGTCTCGCCTGTTTGCCGGCTGGCTGAAGATTTCGAAATTCGTTCGGAGGGCTCGCTTGTGTCTCGCGTGCTTGGGCCTTCGCCGATCGAGGGGCCAAACTTTGGTGTGCCATGGGCGATGTAATTCACGACATCGAACTGGTTGACGCCCTGTTTTTCAAGAAAATGCACCGCATGCGATTCCGCTTCGTTAAAAAGTGCAATCAGCACGTTGCCAGGTAAAACCTGTTCGCGGCCCGCGCTTTGTACTTGGATCACAGCGCGCTGTAAAAGTCTGTGGCAGGCAAGGGTGAATTCTGGTTTCCATCCAACAGGTACACTATTGCTTTCTGCCTCAGATGTACCTTGTGCCTTTAAGAGACGAATACGAGGTGCGTGATTTTCCAAGAAGGCTTCCAGTTCACGTTTCAACGTTGAAACATCGCAGCCAACAGCGCGAAGGACTTCGGTCACTTCGTCATCTTGCGCGAAAGCGAGGAGAATATGTTCGAGGCTCACAAACTCGTGACGAGAATCGCGTGCCAATCGCACCGCCGAATTTAGCAGACGCTCTAAGCTAGCACTCAACATACGAACCTCCGTAAAAAATCTACGCTTCCGCTTTTTCCATTGTGCACTTCAGTGGAAAGCGGTTTTGTCGGGCATAAGTGTTAACGATATGTACTTTTGTTTCAGCGATTTCATGCGTAAAGACGCCGCAGGTACCAGCCCCTTTATGGTGAACTTCCAGCATGATCTGGGTGGCTTCTTCAGCAGGTTTGCTAAAAAACTTTTGTAATACGTGAATAACGAAGTCCATTGGCGTGAAGTCATCATTCATCAATAGGACTCTGTACATCGGCGGCGTCTGTACTTCGGGGCGCGCGTCGGCGACAGCGGTGTCTCCCGCTGTACCGATCGACTCAGATTGAGATGAGTACACTGGGACGTACACAGCCTCGTCCTCCTCTCTCTATTATATGTGCACGCTTTCGATCGACGCAAACTGAGGCACGGAAGAATCGCGACCTTTTTAGCAGTTCCCGAACAATCTGGCCTCGACCTTGGGCGCCACGATTGGGTCTAAACGTGGCGCGCGCGATTTGTAGTGCCGAGTGTGACGAAAATCGGGCGTATTTGCGGCATTCCGTTGCCTAAGCTTTAGTCGGCATCAGGAAAATCTGGACTATTCAGCGGGTTAGGTTGCGTCAAACTTCTATGCAACACCGCGCTTTGAGGGCCACTTCGAGGCTTTGTTTTGGAATGAGACAAAGTTCGTTTCACGATGATTCGATTCCCTGATTCGCTTTGAGACGGTCGACGAATGCCAATGAAGAAAACGTCTCAGAGTGATTCCTTTAGATGGCACGAAGGATGAACGAAGGAATGGTGTAGCGCGATGTTGGGCGCGCGATCTCGGACAGCAAATGTAACGAAATAATTTTCGTGAATCTGCTTAAGGGGTCGACAGAGGTTTCCGATAAGCGTTCGTTAATAGAAGTTATAAACAAGTGCTGGGTGAAATCCAGACGTCCTAAGGGGGAAATATGAAAGCAGTCCGTATGTTGAAGTCAGAAAAAGGTTTCTCGCTGATCGAGCTTATGATCGTTGTTGCGATCATCGGCATCTTGGCGACAGTTGCAGTTCCAAACTTCACGCGCTTCCAAGCGAAAGCACGTCAGTCGAACGCGAAAGCAATTCTATCGGGATATGCTACCGCACAAAAAGCTACGTATTCGGAGTTCCAGTACATGCCAGGTCGATTCAGTGCGGCTGGTTTCAAGCCCGAAGGTACATTGGTCTATTCAGTATTGTCGGCTGCTAATACCACAGTAACTCAGGCCATTGGTCTTGCTGCTGGTAACCAAGCTGATACTGCTGCTACTGACGCTTGTGTTGCTACAGGTTCGTTAGCGACTGCGCGAAACGCCGAGTGTGATGCTGGTTATGTACTGTCTTCTTACACAGCTGACCCAGCGGCTGCGACTGCGGCGACAGGTGCCGTAGGTGCTCCAGAAGGCGCCTTGGTCGCGCGATCTGCTGCATTCATCGGTGGTGCTGCAGCTGACCAATGGTCGTGGACTGCAAGTACTGGTGTTATCGTTAACTCGGTACCAGGTCTCCCGTAATCTAAATTCTTAAAAGTAAATCTCGAAAGAGAGGGCTTCGGTCCTCTCTTTTTTTTATCTCGAACATCGACTAGCATTTACTCATGTTGATTCTAAGAAAGTTAAATCTGTCCGTTGTGCTGCCCATCTTATTCTTTTGCTTTGGTGCGGCCATCATTCAAATTTGTAAGCCCGGTGTTTCGCTGGTTGAGAAAGTTAACTTGCGCCGAGTTCCACCGCCGCCTGGCCTAGAGAGGTTTTCATTCGGCTATCAGGAAACAATGGCCGACATTCTGTGGATTCGAATTCTGCAGGATATCGATCTCTGCGAGAACGTTCCCGATGGTCGCGTGAAAGGCACCGAAGAACGAGGCCCGAAGGCTGCCTGCCACAAAGGCTGGAGCTTTCAAATGTTAGATCGAATAACGGCGCTTGCTCCACCTTGGCGTCTTCCGTATCACGCAGGAGCAGTCATTCTTTCGGTGATGGTTGATGATGACGAAGGCGCGCGCCTCATCCTCGAAAAAGGGATGGCGCAGTTTCCTTCTGACTACAATCTCCATTACCTCGCTGCTTATCATTACATCTACGAAGTCAAAAATCCGCAGCGAGCCGCCGATGCACTTTTGGTAGCAGCCAAAAACGGAGGGCCGTCTTGGTTTTACTCGCTTGCGGGTCGACTTTTAAATGAAGACGGCCAGCGAGAAATTGCCATCAACGTCTTAAAAAAAGCGCTCGAAGAGCAAAAGACCGAGGACGGAAAAGCCCGCATTCGTTGGCGGCTAAAGCAAATTCTCGAGCAGCCGGCGGTGGGTTCCAAGTAGCCGAATGGCCTCAGATTTAAGCAAAAAAATTTTAGTCGCCGTTTAGCCTTGACCTGCCCAGATTCCGCCTCATATTGGCGAAATGCCAGAAAAGACAGGTTCTCAGGGGAAATCTCCTCGCGATTACTACGAAGTTTTGGGCCTTGGGCGTGACGCTCAAGCCGATGCTATTAAAAAAGCGTATCACAAGCTTGCGCTTCGTTTTCACCCTGACAAGAACCCCGGCGATGCAACTGCCGAGGAAAAATTTAAAGAGGCCGCTAACGCTTACGATGTCTTGGGTAATCCCGAGAAAAGAGCAAAGTACGATAGGTTTGGTCATGCTGCCTTTCAAGGCGGTGGCGGTGGCCAGTATCAAAATGTCGACGATATTTTTTCGAACTTTTCAGACATTTTCGGAGACTTCTTTGGCGGTGATCCATTTTCACAAGGGCGCGGCAGGCGATCGCGAAACACCGGTCCTGCACGAGGTGCGGATCTTCGCTACCGAACGGAGCTTTCGCTCGAAGAAGTTGTGAGCGGCTTAGAAAAAGAAGTTCAGTTCGACACCGAATCAAATTGCGATCCCTGCAACGGTACGGGGGCTAAAAAAGGCACTTCTGCCGCGACCTGCAGTACCTGCGGCGGCCAGGGCCAGGTCATCGCTCGACAGGGCTTTTTTCAAGTCGCGACAACTTGTCCGACGTGTCAGGGCAATGGCCAGGTAATCAAAGAGAAGTGTGAGTCGTGCGCTGGCCGAGGCCGCGCGAAAGTGAATCGAAAAATTCGGGTCACAGTGCCAGCAGGTGTCGACACCGGTACTCAACTTCGAGTTTCCAATGAGGGCGAAGGCGGATTTCGCGGCGGACCGGCAGGCGATCTCTATGTCGAAATCATAGTGCGTGACCACGATCGCTTCGAGCGGGAAGGTAGCCACCTTTACGGATCGATGGAAGTTAGTTACCTGCAGGCTCTCCTAGGTGCCGAGATAGAGTTTAAAACTTTGACGGAAAAAGAAAACGTGCGGATTCCTGCCGGCACCCAACCCGGAGCCCAGATTCGGGTGGAATCTCAAGGTGTACCGCACCTTCGTGGCCGAGGTCGCGGCGACCTTGTGCTTACGGTTCAGGTAAAAATTCCGACGAAAATTTCGAAAGACGAAGAAAAACTTTTGCGAGAAATTGCCGAGGAAAAAGGCGAAAAGGTCGCTCCTCCTCGCAAAGGTTTATTCGGCTAACGCACGGCATTGGGTTTAGCGCAAAAAGGTGAATCTAGATGATGAAAACAGATGTAGTCGGCTTGACGTAGTTGGAATCAGACACAATCTGTTAGATAGAAGCGCGTACAGAAGGCGTACAGAAGTTAGAAAAGGAAATTGGATATGTCGAAAATTATCGGAATCGATCTCGGAACGACAAACTCATGTGTTGCCATTATGGAAGGCTCTGACCCAAAGGTTTTGGTGAACGAAGAGGGCGCGCGCACGACCCCTTCCGTTGTTGCCTTCGCGAAAGACGGCGAAAAGCTTGTTGGTCAGATTGCCAAGCGGCAAGCGGTGACGAATCCGGAAAATACAATTTATTCGGCTAAGCGCTTCATCGGTCGCCGATTTGATGAAATCAGTGAAGAGTTGAAGTTGGTTCCGTACACGGTTGCGCAAAAAAGTGCCAACGACTGCGGGTTTAAAATTGGTTCACAAATCGTTTCTCCGGAAGAAATCGGTGCAGCAGTTCTGGCGAAACTAAAAAAGGTTGCGGAAGATTACGTTGGCAGTGAAATCACCGAGGCCGTGATAACGGTTCCAGCGTACTTTAACGATGCTCAGCGCCAGGCGACAAAAGACGCCGGGCGGATCGCCGGTCTTGAGGTCAAACGGATTATCAACGAGCCGACGGCAGCGGCGCTCGCCTATGGCTTCGATAAAAGCAAAGACCAAAAGATTGCGGTCTATGACTTGGGTGGCGGTACTTTTGATATCTCGATTCTTGAGGTTGCTGAAAACGGCGGCGAGACGATTGTTGAAGTAAAAGCAACTAACGGCGACACGCATCTTGGCGGTGATAACTTCGACACGGCTATCCTTCAGTGGATGGTTGATGAATTCAAGCGCGATCAGGGTATCGATCTCACCAAAGACAAAATGGCTCTTCAGCGTCTAAAAGAAGCTGCGGAAAAAGCTAAAATTGAATTGTCACAAACACAGGAAACGGAAATCAATCTCCCGTTCGTTACAGCGGATGCGACTGGTCCAAAGCACATGCAGATGCGTCTGTCTCGAGCGAAATTCGAACAGATGACCGAGGACCTGGTGAAGCGATCACTCGTCCCATGTCAAAAATGTTTGGAGGATTCAGGTTTCTCGTTATCGGAAATCGACGAAGTCATTTTGGTTGGTGGCTCGACTCGAATTCCGTCGATTCAAAAAGCTGTTCGCGACTTCTTTGGCAAAGAGCCAAATAAATCAGTGAACCCTGACGAAGTGGTTGCGATCGGTGCTGCTATTCAAGGCGGCGTTCTAACTGGCAGCGTGAAGCA
This sequence comes from Deltaproteobacteria bacterium, assembly GCA_017302795.1. Taxonomy (GTDB): domain Bacteria; phylum Bdellovibrionota; class Bdellovibrionia; order Bdellovibrionales; family JAMPXM01. The sequence continues at coordinate 53,707 of JAFLCB010000011.1, forward strand.
AATCCTGCTTCTGGATGTAACTCCATTGTCTCTTGGAATTGAAACTTTGGGCGGCGTTATGACGAAGCTCATCGAGAAGAACACAGCGATCCCGACCAAACGTTCGCAAAAGTTTTCGACAGCGGCCGACAATCAGACTTCGGTCGATGTTCATGTTTGCCAAGGCGAACGAGAAATGGCGAAAGACAACAAGACGCTTGGGCGCTTCGAACTTGTGGGAATTCGCCCGGCACCTCGTGGTGGTCCGCAGATCGAAGTTACTTTCGATCTCGATGCTAACGGAATCTTGAATGTTTCTGCGAAAGATCTTGATACCGGAAAAGAACAAGCCATTAAGATCACGGCGAAGTCAGGTCTTACTGAGGCAGAGATCAACCGTATGGTTAAAGATGCGGAAGAGCATGCTGAGGAAGATCGCAATCGTCGAGAGCGTGCACAAATCGCCAATGATCTCGATACACTCGTGTACAACATGGAAAAGTTGTTCCGTGACAAAGCGGCAGACATCGACAAAGCGGACAAAGAAAAGTCCGAAGAATTGATGGCTCGCTCACGCACGCTCCTTACGAATCTTGAGTCGACACCGACAGAGCTCCGCGAAGTTTTCGATAAGCTTCAGGTCCTGAATAGCCGAATTTCTTCTGCGCTTTATGACAAGAAGAACGCTTCGGGCGGAGCAGGTGCGGGCGGCGGCGGTGCTGGTGGCGGGCCGACTTCGGGCGGTGCTGCAGGTGGATCGTCTGGCGGTAATGCCGGTGGGGACCAAAAAGGTGACGATGTGATCGACGCTGATTACAAAGACGTTCGCTAGCCTCGTCGAGTCAGTAAATGAAAAAAAGACCGGGTAATCGCCCGGTCTTTTTTTAACCGATCAAAGGATCTGGATAACTTTACTCTTCATTTTCACTTCGCGGATGATCTAGATAGCTTCGTATCATCGAAGCGGTACGCAACCCCGACGGTAGCGTAACCAAACGATTTTGACATATTCATCCCAACTTCACCAAAGAAGCCCCATTTGGGCATATCAAGCGGGCGAAGTTCAGAGCCAACTACCAACTGCACTGGAACAAATGTTTGATCAGTTCCACCGCTTTGGATGGTAACGCCCAAAGGAAGCGACAAGTATGGCGACACGTCGCCGATTTCAGTCTCAAGCTTCTTGCTAATTAGAGGATGGAGGCGCAGCGAGTATTGCGTTACACTTCCGATTCGAGCGATCAATACTCCGGCTTCGCCGCCGATCGCCGGTTGCCCGTCTGCATCTGGAAACGGAATCCACTTTACCAGGCCGCCAATTTGAAAATCGACTTTTCCAAAGCCTAAAATTCCGCGGGCAGAAACGCCCTCCATCAGTCCCATATCAAGGCGACCAATGAAGTTTGCGCCGTCATACTGATTGAAGACCCATTGTGGCGACAGCATTACTTGGTACTCGCCCTCTTTGAGGACGTCGCCGGTATCGAGCGTCGAGTAGTAGGCATTCGCTCGGCTTGTAAGGGTGAGTGTCATGACTACTGAGAGTGTGACTGCAAGCGCATGCAGACTCGATTTAAATTGGTTCTTCATTACGGAATACTCCTAGTTCCTAAGCTTTTAGGACTTATCAGATTTCATTTACCCTGATTTGACAACAGGCTGTTACCTTGCAACCGTGGGAAGGCGTGTCGATTTCAAGGTTTCCCGTTTCATTGGTGATTATCACTCTCAACGAAGAGAAGGGCATTGCTCGCGCAATCGAATCGGCGGGATTTTGTTCGGACGTCGTTGTTTTGGATTCTGGTTCGACCGATAACACTTGCCAAATTGCTCGCGAACTCGGGGCCAGAGTTTTTTTGGAAGAATGGCGTGGTTTTCAAGCTCAGAAACAACGAGCGACTGAGCTTGCTGTGAACGACTGGGTGCTTTCGCTTGATGGCGACGAGGCCGTTAGTTCAGAATTGCGCGAAGAAATTAAATCTATTCTTTCAAGCTGGGCCCGCGGTGAAGAGCAAAGTCATTACACCACCGATGGTTACCGGATACCTCGTCTAACTTGGAACCTCGGTCGGTGGATCCGACACGGTGGATGGTACCCCGACTTTCAGCTTCGCTTGTTCAATAGAACTCGCGCCAAATGGGTGGGCGGCCAGATCCACGAACGAGTGAAGGCCAGTCGTGTGGAGAGATTAAAAGGGGCATTACTGCATTATCCGTTTGCTCGGCATTTTGATCAAGTTGCCACAAACAATCGATACTCGGGTCTTGGCGCGGAAGCTCTACATTCATCCGGTCAGAAATTTAAGGTTTCGAAGTTGATATTGAAACCGGTTTCAAAATTTGTAGAGACTTACATTTTTAAGCGCGGTTTTTTAGATGGTCTTCCAGGATTTATTATCGCTGTCGGCGCGGCATATTCGATTTTTCTGAAATTTGCGAAGCTTTGGGAAATTCAAAAGCTGGGTTCAGTTCAGGACCCACCTGAGCCTAAAAACCCCTTCAGCGATTAGCACAAATGACGACGTGGAATTCAGGGCTGAAAAGCCCTGGCCATATCGAAGAATTCTTGCCGAGCGGTTGCTACGGGTTTCGCTTCGCGACTGTCGACTGCGATAATTAAAATAGAGTCCTCTTTGATCGTGGCAAAAACCCAAAAAAGCCCTTTCCCAGGTTTTCCCATTTCAAGTTCAATCGTCGGAATATCGTCGATAATTTTTGCGGATCTGTAGAGAGGCTTTGTTTTGCGGCCATCTAAGTAGGCCGCGAGTTCCTTCTCTAGTCTTGCCAATTTGGCTGAGGACGTTCGGGTTGAAAGGGCACTGGCTCGCCTGAGAATCACAGGTGCGGTCAAATAGTGCGATGGCAATTTAACTTCCTGCAGGATGCCGATCTGGTCTGCGTGGGCTCGAAGTAGGGAATCCGAAGTCTTTTTGATGTAAGTCCAGCCTGGAGGTATATGAGGGCCTGAATTTTCCGCTAATTTCTCGGCCGACGCGTAAGTGAGCGAAGAAGAAACGGTTAAACGAATTGCGATAAGCACAAACAAAGCGAGTCGCGTTCGCATCAACGTATTACCCCATTGGCGGCAACACCGGATCCAGAAACCGCACCTGAAACGGGCGCTGATTGTGTACCGTTTCCAGCAACAGCGCGATCCTTGGTGTGCTTTTCTTCCATCGCGACGCGCACGGCGACCGGCATTTCGCCTTTGCAAAACGTCGAACGGTCCGGTTGAAAACCAGCGAGAATGCCCCCGATTTTGAAACATTCCGAAGTGAAACTGACATCCCAATTCCCGGCCGGCGCGGAAGAGATCGAGACATTCCCTTTTCTATCGCAGATCGTGAGGGCGCCTTCTTCAAATTCAAATGCTCCGTCTGTCGTCGCGGTAGAGTAGAAACTGACAAAAATGCGGCCTTTTGGCCCCTCGGGACTTTTGAATTTTACATGCGAAGACTTTGTTTTATTCGTGAACCCGGTCCTTGACTCCATTTGAGTTGCAATGGTTCGGAGCTTGTCAGATGCCGACGCTTTCATTTCGGCAACGCTAGTGGCGCAAACATCGGTGACCTCTTGCTGGGCAAACGCCGACTGACCGAAAATAAGAAAGAATCCGAGTACGCAATAAAACAGTAGAAATCGCGTTCGGTCATGTTCCCGTCTCAAAATGAAACGCACCGATGGCGGCTTTGCAGATCGCGTAGCAAATGTGGTCGTGCGGCTTTCAAAAAAGTTTTTAAGGCTCACGGTCACCTCTGTCATTTTGTTTACGGGGAAGTCCCGTCGACCAATCAAACTAGCTCGCTCGCACATTTAAACTTCAAGAAGAGGGCCGTGTGGCTTCCTATTAAACGTTTAACGGCAAGCTCTGGGTGTCAAAAGTTTCGACGGACAGTTCTGAAACTTAACAGTCTATCAATCTTCCAACAGTTGTGAGTCTGCGGGTTTCTGCCGATAAAGAAGTACGATGTGGAGTCAATTGAGACTACTTGTCCTTGTCATTGGCGCGGCAGCGGGAATCAGTCTCGCGGCCGTGGTACCGTCTGTGGTCTTCGGAGCCGCAGAAGTCACCTGTCAATGTCTTCAGTCCACTTGTGGTGCATGCGAAATCGAAGACGGTGTTGATTTCTACTCAGAGAAATGTGGTCCCAATCTATCAAAGACAAAATCGTGTAAGCGGCCTCAATGTCGACCTGTTGAAAATCAAAAGGCCTGCTTAAGCCGCCAGGGCCAATCGCCAATAGAATCACAGTCTGAACCTTTAGCGGAATCACAAGAGTCGCTACGGGATCGAAACGTAAACGTGGTTACGACGACCGATTCGCCGATCCGAAAAATCGCGAGCTTAAATTCTAACGGCGAGATTCCGAATCGCTCGGCGCAAGTGGTTTTAGCGGGTGGCCGTGCCTTCTTGATTCGCTCAACCGGATCTAAACCGGCGGCCTTGACAGGTGATCGTCAGCCAATCGAAAAAGGTACTTTGATTCAGATTAACGATCGAATTGTCACTGAGGCCGACGGACGAGTGCGGCTTCGTTTCCCGGAGCTTTCGGAGATTTTCATTAGCCCGGGATCAAGCGTTGTCATCGAAGAGGCCCTGTTGGAAAAACGGTCTGGGCCCTCCAAGCGAACGATCATGCTTGATCTTCATCGGGGGAAAGTTCGTAGCCGGGTTCAAGGTCGGTACGACGATGGAGAATCAAAGTTTCAGGTTAAAACCCGGGCGGCCGTCGCCGGAGTTCGTGGAACGGACTTCGTGATTTCGTTTGAGCCAGGAAAAAAAGACTGGAAGACTGAAGTAAAAACTTTGTCGGGTAATGTCTGCTTGGGTTCCGACGCTGAATGCGGTCGCCCGTCTGCTGCCGCACCTTGTGGTGAGAGCGGTGAAAAGTCGGCAGTGATCTGCGCTGGAATGTACGCTGCCTATGTTGCTCCTGCTCCACCGGAGGACGCATCGCAAGTCGAGATTGAAGCTGCGATGGAACGTGGCTTCATGACGCCGCTCTTTAGAATGTCAGAGGAAGATCTTCGGACTCTCGATCGAGAAACTGAGATCAGATATGACAGTTTCGGCGCCGACGCGAACTCTGGTGATCAACATGTTCGAACGATTTCGTCTGACCACGCAACTTGTCACTCGCCAGTGGGAAACTTCAATCAATGCGCATGGACCTGCGAGGGTAATCCCAAAGGTCTGAAAAGCTGTCGAACAGATTTGCCTGGAGTTCAATGTGTGCGGCGGCTCTGCCGGGCAAGCGGACAGTGGGCTGAGCCAACAGTTATGCCCTCGCGTCATAACGGAAGCTGTGCCGGCGACACGCCGGTTGTAAAAGACTGCGGCGGTTACTGGTAATCGAAACGGCCTGCGGTTCCATTTCGATGGCACAGCCCCATCTCGGAACTCTTATCTGGAACCACTGCTTAATAACGCAGCAAATCAATAAACGTGTAAGATGTCCTGAACGACATAAGTAAATACTTGGTCAGGTATAAGCTGGCATCAAAGTTGTATTGCTAATTCCCGAACAGATTATTTTTCAGGGGGAATTATGAACCGATCTATCCGAACTCTTCTCACGATTGCTGTTAGCTATGCCACTTTCGTCGGCGCTGTTTTCTTTTCGATGAAATCAGAAGCAAGCGTAGAGGAAATTTCCAATACTCAGTTTGTTGCTGCAAAGTGCGGCGAAGCCGTCACGGCTGAAGGTAGCGCGATCGCGATTTCTGCTGTTTGTATGGGAGATCTCCTAGGCCGGCCCTCGGCAAATCAAATGAGCGCTGTTCAGTTCACTTCGGAAGATGGTTCATCTGCGGTTTTCGAAGTTAAAGACGTAGCGAATTTGTATATAAAACTTCTTTCGGGCGCTGTCCGTTCTAATGTCATCATGGTAGGTCCACAGGGCGAAGAAGCGACAATGAAAATCGTGCGCTTCGCTGATGGGTCGATTCGAAATGCGGTCGGTAAGCTTGGCGAAACGTCGTTCCAAGTACCGCAGTTCGAATAAGCGCTCGGTTTTAAGTCGAGTTTCCGGCCCCCCCCCATCTGACCAAAGTTTTTCCACCTGTCATCCCAAAGACAGCTCTCCCCAGTAACCAGGCGTAGCCTGGCTCTAACGGAGGCTGTCTTTTGTCGTTTTAATGCTCCTCGCACCCGTCGTTTTGGCGCGGACCTTGATCTCTCTACTTCTGAGCAAAGAAGGAAACGAGGTTCGAGATGCGAAGAACGGAACGTCTTCAAAATACAAAAAAACCGGCTGTGTTTTTAGTCGTCGGTTTTCTTCTTTACTCATCATTCGTACAAGAAACGGCGAAAGATCCCGTGGTTAAGCAGTTCGACCGAGGGCCAGCGGCCGATTCGCAAGCAACGATTCTTAGAACGGGCGACGGCAATGCGAAGGTCACGTTCACACCGGTGTCCCGCGGTGACAAAGTTGAAATCTATAATCGTGCCGGTAAGTCAATTGCTTCTATCAATTGGACCGGCGCCTTTGAGGTCAATGTTTCGGAGAAATCAATTCGCGAAGCCACTACGGATTCCGGGATCGACCTTCATCGCCTTTTGAAAGAAGTCGGAACAGTGGAATCAACGACCGGTTCTTTGATGGTGACTGCGTCTCTTCCAATGCGAGTACAAGGCTATGATGGCAACGAGATTTCTGAAGGTACACCTGTTTACTTTGGTCTCGAGCGCCTAGCGACAGATGGAGCGATGGCTCCGGTTGGTGCATGGGGCGGAGACAACATGGGCCCTGGAGGCGCGGTGAACCAGTTTAACGATCGGTTGATAGACCGAGGCGTTCGCGGAGTAAAACCGCGTAAGCCAAAGGCGCTTCCAAAACTTGAGCAAACGCCGATTCCGCCGAAGGGCCCGCACGGTGAGGGCGTAACGCCTAAAGATAGTTCAGTGGTCGACGGGCAGTGGACTGATCGATCTTCCGGATTTCTTTCGTCTCCGACTTGTACAATGCGTTCGGAAGATTCGTTTCGAACGACCAGTGAGTTTGGTTCCCGCCGTCGCTTCCGAACTAAAAATGGTGCAATCGCATCGAAGCACCACCACGGGATCGATGTCGCTGGGAAATCGGGTGCACCAGTTCTAGCGGCAGCGTCCGGCTGCGTGAAGATACGTGAAATACGAATGAATCGAAAATCGGGGTACGGTTTATCGATCGAGCTCTCACATCCCAACGGAATTTCGACCCAATACTCACACATGCACGGCTTCTCGAAAGATCTTCGAGACTTCATCCGCACAGCAAAACGAAATGACGAGTTCTGCGTCAAGCGCGGCGAGCAACTTGGAACTGTTGGTCAAACTGGCAACTGCACGGGGCCGCATCTCCACTTTGGCGTAAAAGAAAATGGCAAACCTACTGATCCGCGCAAGCACTTGAGGGCACAATCAAACGGCGACTTCTCGAAAAATTGTCAAACTTTGATTGCGGAGAACGGGCCCCTTCATGCACTTGACGATCAGGCGTACGCGAATGCTGCAGCTCGAATGACAGGTGGCCAACAACTTAGCCAGGCTCATACTGGCCAGTAGAAAAAACCTCTGGCCGAACCTCTGGTGAAAACTTGCGATTACCTTCGCACCCGGCCGTGCCCATCGGCATGGGCATCTTCAATAGTCTCAAACAGTGATTCACGGCGAAGCTCCGTCGCTACATCACTTTGGCAATCGACCGATGTAAGTGTGATTTCCCAGTCAGCTCTTCGCGTCGACGGATCCGTCAGGATGTCGAATGCGGCGTCAAGATTGCGGCCAAAATTCGTAGTTCCTACGACGGCAGATGGTTTAGGCCACAACTCTGCTTGGATCCAATCGTAGAAATCATCTTCCGACGTTTCACACGTAAATTCGAAGCTCGCCCGCCCTGCCGCCTGCGCAGGCTGGTTAACAATGAGAGAGAAAAACAGCAGAGCAATTACAGTGAGGAAAGCGCGTGAGAGAATTGATGTTGTCTTCATTTTGTCCTCGGCAGTAGCAGGATTTTCTAGGCACACGGGTACCCATTCCTCTTTGGCAAGTCAAATGAAGTCGATTTGTTAGGACGAAGAACGCGCAGTTGACTCTAAGCGTGAGCAGCGGCAGTTATTTTGTCCGTCGATTTTCCTTTGGGAACTTCGCCGCGGATTCGATCTTCAAAAGCCGTGAGAGCGGCTTTCGCACCTTCACCCATAGCAATGATGATTTGCTTGTACGGAGCCGTCGTCACATCTCCAGCTGCGTAAATTCCCGGAACATTTGTCCGACCCTTTTCGTCGACGATGATTTCGCCAAATTTCGAAAGTGCCACCACGCCCTTTAAGAATCCACTGTTCGGCAAAAGTCCAATTTGAACAAACACACCATCAACGGCAAAGGCTTTTTTCGAAGTGTCGGTGCGATTTGTATAATGAAGCTCGACGATTTTTTGCCCATCGCCTTTTAGTTCTGTTGTTTGGGCTTGTGTGATGACGGAAGTGTTCGGCATCGAGTTTAGTTTGTCGACCAGAACTTGATCAGCGCGAAGTTTTTCGCCGTACTCAAGAACCACAACGCTCCCAGCGATTCCAGCAAGATCGATCGCCGCTTCCACACCAGAGTTACCGCCGCCTATGACCGCAATCTTTTTATCTTTGTAGAAGGGTCCGTCGCAGTGCGGGCAATAGGCTACGCCGCGGCCGATATAGTCCTTTTCGCCTGGCACACCCAGTTCGCGCCACTTAGCGCCAGTCGCAATGATGATCGCTTCGGAACTCAATGTTTCGCCACCTTCGAGGGTGATTGTACGATCTGTGCCAACAGCTTTTACTCGGCGTCGATCGAAGATCGTCACAGGATAGGAAGCGAGATGTTTGGCCATATCTTCAGAAAGTTTTGGCCCTTCAGTGTAAATAACCGACACGAGGTTTTCGATGCCTTTTGTGTCTTGCACTTGGCCACCCATGCGTTCTGCGAGAAGGGCGGTCTTCAGACCTTTTCGTACGCTGTAGATCGCGGAAGAAACGCCTGCAGGGCCACCGCCGATCACGACAACATCAAAATGGCCAAGGTCTTTTGGTGCAACTTGGGCCGCTTGATCTGCGCCAAATGTCTCTTCAACTTTTGCAAGCAAATCTAAAAAGTGAATGCGGCCCGAATGAATCATTTTATCGCCGACCACAATACTTGGAACCCCTTGAATTCCAAGTCGGTCGATTTCGTCTTGCGCGTATGCGCCGTCAATGACCTCGTGTTCGAAGTTACCGTGCAGAAGCGCCATTTGATTGAGTGCTTGAACAACTTCCGGACAATTTTCGCAGGTCAGTGACATGAAGGTTTTGATTTTCACTGGACCACGCACGGCCCGAATGCGGGCGCTAAGACCGTCGTCCGGCATTTTTCCCTTGCCGTCTGCATTCAGTATCCCAAGCACTAAAGACGTGAATTCGTGTCCACCGGGAATACCTTTGAAGCGAATTCCAGTGGGAACGAGAGGCTTGGGTGTTTCGCGAGAGGTTTTGTCGGCGTGAAGAATTTCGAAGCCCGGCGCGCCAAGCGTTTTTCCTGACGGTCGAACTTCGATCATCGAGGAGGTTTCAGCGAGATCATTCAGCATTGAAACTAGTTCGGGTTGGTTTTCGTTTTTCGAGTCGTCGTAGACGAGTGCTACTTTCGATTCGAGTTTAGCGAAGACTCCGCGAAGCTGTTCTTTCATCTCTTGATCTAACATCTGAAACCTCTCTCTTTCGCATAAGTTGAACCTCTAACGTCGCTTGCGACGATTAGATCTTTCCGACGAGGTCGAGACCTGGCTTGAGTGTCTTTTCGCCTGGACGCCATTTCGCTGGGCAAACTTGACCTGGGTTCGAAGCGATATACTGAGCTGCTTGAACTTTGCGAACGAGTTCGTCAGCGTTGCGGCCGATGCCGTTGTCGTTCACTTCAGCCAATTTGATCTTTCCATCTGGATCGATCAAGAAAGTGCCGCGGTAAGATAGACCTTCTTCTTCGATGTGGACGCCAAATGCGCGCGACAGGTGACCTGTTGGATCGGCAAGCATCGGAAACTTAATCTTTTTGATCGTTTCTGAAGTGTCGTGCCATGCTTTGTGCGAGAAGTGTGTGTCGGTGCTCACCGAGTAAACTTCCACGCCCATTTTTTGGAGAACATCGTACTTATCAGCTAGATCGCCAAGCTCTGTTGGGCAGACGAAAGTGAAGTCAGCTGGGTAGAAAAAGAAAACCGACCATTTTCCTTTTAGGTTTTCTTGAGTCACCGTACGGAAATCACCGTTGTGATAAGCCTGCGATTTGAAGTCGGGCACTTTCGTGTTGATGAGTGTTGCCATCTGAAAAACTCCTTTTTGTTAAATCCGTTTACTTGTATCCGTGTTCCTAAGGGACTTTTTAATTTGATGTCCCTTTGATGACTTCACTATCGCCGAAATAACCGAATCGGTGAAATCAATAATATCAAAACTGCGATAGATTTTATCGATGATGCGGTGTTGGATAATAGGATCTGCCTAGGGTTTAATCGATTGCCTCGACTGGTTCGTTTTGAAATAGTTTTTCCTATGAATATCGCGTTTGTGTTTTTCAATTTGGTTTTTCTAACTTTAGCTGCGACCGTGAGTCTGGCCGAGGCACAGGCCGCGGTGCCGCCGGCGCGGGCATTAGTGAACTCGGCAAAAGAGTCGGTCCTAGACGTGACTTTTGTTCGCTGCCATGACGCCGATACGTGCCATTTTAAGAAGAACAATGGCGAGACTTTGAAGGTTCGATTTGCCGGAGTGGATGCACCGGAAAAAAAGAAGCCCTATTCGAAAGAGGCGACTCAGTACATCGTTTCCAAGCTCACGGACCAGAAAGTAACTTTGCGATGCGTAGGGCAAAGTTTCGACCGACGCGTTTGCTCTGTGTTCATCGGTCAACTGGATGTAGCCGAAGATCTCGTTCGTGCCGGATTTGCTTGGGACGCACCCAAACACTCAAAAGGTCGGTACCGATCGTTGGAAGATGAGGCCCGCTTGGCAAAGCGAGGGCTTTGGGCTCAAGTAAACGTGCAAAGTCCAGTCTGTCAGCGCATGAAAACAAAAGGCGCTAAACGCAACTGCCGAACTAATCCGCTGTACCGCGAGTAGATAAAATCCTAGCCCGCGGAAAATCGACGGGATGAATCGTGAGTTAGAAGCAAGTTAGAAGCAAGTCTCAAACCTAAATTTAGATACTTCTAAATAGCTACCTTCAACGGGCGGCTCTTTTTTTTAGAACTGTAGGCCGACTCCCCAGAACATCTCAGTTGGAATACTGAGACCGGCGCGGAAAAGGCGATAATCGCGGACGAAAATGCTCACGTGTCCAAATTCAATTCCAGCTTCGCCATACCCAGCGCTCAGAAACTTCTTGTCACAAATTTCAACGTTTACGCCAATCGAACTATTGTAATCGGTGGAACATTTCTTTGAGTCGCCGAAATACGCTCCGGCGCCGACAAACGGGCGGACCCGACCTAGCGGAGCGTGAAAACGGGTGGCGAGATCTCCTCCGAGGTAAAGATCCTTCGAGGCGAAAGCCGAAAGACCCAGGCGAACCATGAACCACTCAGTAAAACTTATGCCGGCGTGCGCGCCCAAATGCAGGTGGCCGCTGGTCCAGGCTAAATCAAGGCTACCGTTAAAGCCGGTTTTGCTAGATGATTTTGCGCTCGCGGTGGCCGGGGGTAATTCATTGTCGATCTTGACTGGTTCTGTCGCAACTGGTGCACTCCCAGGCGCGGAAACTGGAGCGGTAATTGGCGCCGGATAAACCGGCTGCGGATAGGTAGGGGCAACAGGAGTAATGACCACCGGATACCGTTCGGCCACACGAACCGTTCGATGAACAGTTTCTCCGTCATGGTTTTTTATTTGATAGCTTGTTTGGTGGCTGGTGCTGGACGAATAGGATTCTCCCATCGTGTGGCACCCAGCCAAAGTACTTACCGATAAAACCAAAAATGCGATTTTCATCACATCATCTTCGTTTGACCCTCCGACATTTTCAACCACGCCTCGACGTTTGACTCGAGCACGGGAAGAGAAACTGTTCCGTTTTCGAGAACGACTTTATGGAAATCCTTGAGATTGAACTTAGCTCCTAAACGCTTTTGCGCCAAGTCTCGAAGCTCCAGAATTTTAAGCTGCCCGATTTTATAACCTAGCGCCTGGCCCGGCCAAACCGAATAACGGTCCGTTTCGATTTGGATATCTCTTGGATCTGACGGCAAATTGTCAGACATGTACTTGATCACTTTTTCGCGCGACCAGCCATAGTGATGAATGCCGGTATCCACGACAAGTCGGACCGCGCGAAGCATTTCGTCGCTAAGACTTCCGACCATTTGCGCAGGATCTTTTAATAGCCCTGCTTCGCGGCCCCATCTTTCGGCGTAAAGCGCCCAGCCTTCGGTGAACGCGTTGGAATAGAACATTTTGCGTTGGTATTCCGATAGTGTGTCTTTCATCTCGTATTGCAAAGCCAAGTGAAAATGATGCCCAGGAATTGCTTCGTGAATGAAGAGGGTGTTGACCCCCCAACGCGGTGTCGATTTTAGATTCTTCGCATTCACAATAAAGCGCCCGATAGGCAAAATTTCAGTGGGATCGCGGTAGCTTCCCGCTGCATCTTCCGGGTTTTCACTTTCCACCATTTTGAAATCTGTTTTAGGGATTAAAGAAAAGGATTTTTCCACTTCGCGATTCACATCCGACCGAAGCGCATCATAGGTGGCAAACATCTCCTTCACGTTCGTGAAATAGCTTTGGGGATCTGACGTTATTTTTTTAAGATTTGATTTCATCGAACCGCTGTATCCGAGTTCACTAAATGCTTTTTGCATTTCGTTACGAATTCGAGCGACTTCTTTGAGGCCCGTTTGATGAATAGTGACTGGATCCAGTTCTAAATCTGCGTTTGACCGAATTTGATAAGCATAGAGTTTTGCCGCATTCGGCAGGCCCTTTAAACCAAACGACTTCCGGCACTTTGGCAGGTATTCATTTTTATAAAATGTGTCGAATTTTTCAAAGCCGGGAAGAATTCTTGTCTGAATCATCATTGCAAAGTCGGCCTTGAGGCGCTGCTGTTCCTCTTTGCTAAACGACGCAGGCATATTGAGGACCGGTCGATAAAATGGATTTTTCGCGACGTCTTTTTCAAGAGCATCTTTGTAGGTTTCTATAGCGGATTTCGCGATCACGCAGTTTAAGGCATATCCCTCTTTTGCGCCATTTTTTAGAGTTAGGATTTGACGGTCGACAAACGGCATAAAGCCGTCTGAACGTTTGACGAAGGCTTCGAAATTCTGGCGAGTCTTAAACGGGAAGCTCGTCAACTCTGGACTCGAGTCATCTATGTACTGCCGAAAGCGGTTTCCCATTTGGTCAAACGCGAAATATTCAAAGGGGAAATCAAATCCCTTCCGGTCGTGTTCCATATCTGACTTGAAGAGCCTAAAGGCAAGGGCTTGTGGTCGCGACAACTGGGATGCATCGATGGTCGCGATTTCTTTCAATGCAATCTCGACGTTATATTTGCGACGAAGTTTCATTTCGGGACTCAAAAAATCACCAAACTTGTCCAGATCTTCGAGGACATTGAAGTATGGTGCGCTGAAAGCATCGATCCGCTTATTGGTCTCAGCGTACCTTGTGATCGCGGCCTCAAGCTTAAGATCGGCGTCAGACTTCGGGGGGCCTGTCTTGGGCCCGCTCGCGCAGCCCAGAGTGTGAAAAACAAGAAATATAGAAAGCAGAAGGCCATTCATGGAACTCACCTCGAGTGTAAAGGTGGTCCCAGTTTTGGTCCAGATCGGTTGAATCTACAAACTCTGTCGCAGGGAGTTGTCTGCGGTATTCGTGTCATGACTCAAGAATTCAACTTATCTAATTTGAATATACACAGCGAAATGTAACTGAACCCGACGTGGCTGTTGGCGCAGTGTCCGTGTCGCCCGCGAAAATTCCTGGATTATTGCCAGCGGAAAAGTTTGCCCCTCGTGTGAGGGCGGCACCGGTTCTTGCTCCGGAGGCGACATAGAATCTTCCGATGTTCTGAGAGGCGTGGTTGTACCCGGCGCCGGAGGCACCAAATGTCGGAATAGGGAAGGCTGCGCCGCCCGTAGTTAAGACAATGCTATTTAGAAAATTTAAGAACTCTGCGCTGTTGAGATCAAGAAATGCCGATGCGCCGGGGCCTGTGTAGTTAATTAAACTTCCGTTCCCATCGAGATCGACCCACTCACGCGCATTGCCGGCTACATCCCAAACTTCGTCGCCGCTGGCTAAAACCAGTTTTCGCTTCTGCAGATAGTTCGGATCAGAGGGGAGAGCGCCGGTTTGGCCAGTTCCCTCAAACGAGTCGCCGCCATTCGAGGAGCCAAGAAGTAGAAATCCTGTCACGGCTAGTCCGCTGGCGACAGCGTCTGCCGCAATTGCTCCGTCGGAGTGTCCGCCAGGAATGGCACCGCTTCCGACTGTTTCGCCGGACCAGTTCGCATTTTGGCTCTCGAGATTTCGAGCCATCGCTTCCCACTCTAGCAGCTTGATCATTCGATAGCCTGAACCCAGCGACAAACATTCAGCTCTTGCATTTGCAAAATTGATTTTGACCCACGGGATTCCTGAGGCACGAGATTCCGGCGAATGAGTGGCTACATCGAGTTGAGCAGTTGCCGCATCGTTCACATCCGAACCATCGACTGAAAGTGCCGCCTTCATTTCGTATTTTGAAACGCAAAAAGGCGACGTACCCAATGCGGTGTTGGCCGACACCAAAGAGAATTGTGAAGGGCACGCCGATTCTTCCGGTGCATCCTCTGCTGGTTGTGCGTTTGAGGTCGGAGCTGCGTTGAATACACATCCCACAAGGGGAAGGGATAAGATAAAGGGCAGCAGCGAATTTTGATTGAACCGATTCGAAGCCATGGAAACCTATCGGCATTTTCAATACCAAAGTAGAGCCGCGTCTCAGAATGGAGCGGCGCCGCTGTCAGACGCTTGCCTGTTTGATTTTACGCATTGACAGGGGAATAAAATGTATCTATATTGGTTACATATGGCGGCTAATTCTCGCTTCGCAATGGCGACCCACATTCTTACTTCGCTAGCTCTCAACCGAAACAAACCAGTGAGTTCGACTTTTCTAGCAAGCAGCGTGAACACCAACCCAGTTGTCGTAAGAAGAATTCTGGGCGATTTACAAAAAGCTGGATTGGTTACGACCACTGCGGGAAAAACAGGCGGAGCCGAACTTTCTCGCGCCCCATCGAGAATCACGTTGGATGAAGTTTATCGTGCTGTTGATGCGGCCGAAGTCTTTGCCTACAACCCAAATGATCCCAATAAACACTGCCCGTTGAGCTGTACGATGAAATCTGTATTGGAAACAGTATTCGCTGCAGCTGATTTGGCTGTCACAAAGGAACTCAAGTCGCGAAAGTTGTCCGATCTTGTAGCGATGTTGGAAAAAAGGGGAGTAACCAATGAGTAAAAAATTGATTTAAAAATATTAGGTGTTTTTTTAAACTCTAAAACTGTAACTAAGTTAGTTTCATTAATCGATCAAAAAAAGGAAACAAAGAAATGTCCAATTCTGAAAACAAAAAGCTCTTCACAGAAGCAAAACTGGGAAACCTAAAACTGAAGAACCGAGTGGTGATGGCGCCGATGACTCGATCACGAGCCGTCGCGGGGCAGCCTACTGAAATCATGGCCGAATATTATGGTGCTCGCGCGAGTGCCGGACTGATCATTACCGAAGGTGTTGCACCATCGGCCAATGGCCTTGGGTATGCTAGGATTCCAGGATTGTTTAGTTCCGAGCAGGTCGGTGGTTGGAAAAAAGTGACGTCCGCGGTTCACAAGGGCGGCGGAGCTATATTTGCTCAGCTGATGCACACAGGCCGCGCTTCTCATTTTTCTAATATGTTGCATGGTGCCCAGATTGTCGCTCCGTCCGCCGTCGCTTTGTCGGGAAAAATTTGGACGGACAAAGACGGAGAACAGAGTTACCCGACGCCCAAAGAAATGACTTTGTCTGAGGTCAAAGTGACGATTTCGGAATATGTCCACTCCTCTAAACTTGCGATCGAAGCGGGGTTCGACGGAGTCGAGTTGCACGCTGCGAACGGCTATCTGATCGAGCAATTCTTGAATCCGGCGGCAAATAAACGTATGGACGAGTTTGGTGGCTCCGCCGAGGGACGCCAAAAGTTTTTACTAGAGACGGTCAAGCAAACAGCGGGCGCGATCGGTGCTGATCGCGTAGGAGTTCGAATTTCGCCTTACGGCGTTTTCAATGACATGGGGCCATTTGATGGAATCGATGAATTCTATGTCGATTTAACGAAGAAGCTTTCCGCCATGGGGATCGCGTACATTCATGTGGTCGACCACAGCTCTATGGGCGCGCCGACAGTGAGTGCGGATTTAAAACAGAAGATAAGAGAAAATTTTAAAGGCCTCTATATTTTGTCAGGTGGCTATGATGCGGACCGAGCGGAAGTGGATCTTTTAGAAAGGCGTGGCGATCTCGTTGCCTTCGGTCGCCCGTTCATCGCAAATCCAGACCTGGTGGAAAAACTGAAAAACAACGCACCATTGAGGTCTGCGGATCACACTAAATTCTATACCCCGGGACCGGACGGATACACGAAGATCTAAATCAATCATCGCTTTCCACAGCTGGCGGCGAATTCTCCACCATTGGGAAGTCCCGCCAGTATTTCGGAGGTCTGCTTTGAAATAAAATCTGCGATCCGTTTGTAACCCATGTCGTTGTATTGAATAGCGTCCGTGCGAAAGACAACAAGACTGTTGTCTTGAGTTTGTTCACGGGTAATACCCACTTCAGCAACCCAAGTTGGTTTCGACCAAAAAGTTTTGATTTCTTCGGCGGTTGGTTTCGCATCGTCGATAGCCGGTGATGTGTCGACAAAGAACTGCATTTTATTAGGTTGATGTGTCCATTCATACAAATCTGGTTTAATCGAAACGCCTTGGTGGCGGATGAACAGAATCGGAAGCTTGCGCTGTTCCGCCCAGCTTCCTGCGCGGCGATTGGCCTCGGTCCATCCGTTGATTCCCTGCTGTGCGGCGAGGGCAGTGGCTTCCCGCAGAAATCGTCTACAAAGCTCGAGTTCACCAAGGAAAGCTCCTCGGCAATATCCGAACAAGCGCCGCTTCCATTGGCTGTGTCGAATAACTCGCAGCTTTTCGATCCCTTCGATGGATCCTTGGTCGGATCGAAGGTATGAATCGATCCAACCGAAGTCCCAAATAATAAGATCCGGTTTCAGTGGCTCGACGTCGTAGACGAGACGCGCGTAACCCATGATCGCCGTCGCGCCCTGCCGGCCAGCATTCCAGATTTCTACTTTGCGAATTTTGCGGCACGCGAACTTGGACAATTTCTTGAGCCAAGCTGCAGAGTTCATCTCGCGCTCTAGGAAATGGGGATAGGTTTCATTATCGTTTACGCCGTGGCCGAACACCGGGTAGGACCCCAGTGCAATAATTCGAAATGTGCTGTCGGCTTTTTCCGCGGGACGCTCTGAGTTTCGAAATCCGAGAGAGTTCGAAGTAATCACATGATCAGAGTCTTCATTGGGATTGCGAAGAAAGTTTGGAACTTTCCATGTACTGGACGGTGGAAGACGCATTTTTTCGGCGACCAATCTCAGCCGATTTTCATCGTCAAAACCGGAATTGATATAGGTATCCAACGGAGGGGAGAAAATATTTGGTCTCGCGGAAAGCGGGCGCGCCCAACCGCGATCAATTCTTGGCTGGACAACAGTATCCATCGTGCGCACAAAAAGCTCTACCACCGGCGGTTTCTGATCAAGCGCTCGAAGTCGACTGGCCTTAAACCGAAACCACGCCTCCGTGACGAGGAGTGGTCCGACAACCATCGCAATGATAACTGCGCACCACTTTACAAGCTCTAATGCGACCGCGAGTCCTGTAGTTTTGCCGACGCTTGAATCCTTCATGCTGCTAAAGAGTAAACCTGCCTTGAGTGATGTCCACGGTTGACCCGCGGCGAAAGACTCAATTTAATGGTTCCATGTCGCCAATGGCACCTGTTCGCTTTCTTTTTGCAATAGTCGTAGTCGGACTATCGCTTATTTTGCCATATCGGCTTCGTATCGCTTTTTTCAGTTTTATTGCCGGCGTCATTCACTCGCCGTTTTGGCTGTTTGGCCGGATCGCTCGGTACATCTTGGTAAAAACCGAAACGGACAATCCCTATCGCGGCACCGACGATAAGTCGCAGAGGCCGTTGTGATTCGATCTGCCGTTATCTTGTTTTCCGGGGGCACTGATTCAACATGTGCCGCCGCAATTGTGGCTGACCAAGTTGACCGCCTTTATCTTCTGACTTTCGTGGAAACCTCAACGCTGAAGAGCCCCTTGCCCCACGAAAATGTTCGGCGGCTGCGATTGGCGTTTCCGTCGGTCGAAATATTGCACTTTGTCGTTTCGACCGACCGTCTGGTTCGTTGGTTAAGTTACGGCGACTCGATTTCCTCTTATCTTCGGCGTCTTTTTAGGGAACATGTTTTTAATTTGGTAACACCTGGATTCAGTTCTTTATCATGGCATTTGGCAGCTCTCAGGTTTTCCGCTCTTTTAGTCCAAGCGGGCAAAGAAGAAGTTGTCGGCGTGTATGATGGAATGACCCAAGAACTGACGCATCTACCTGGCCACATGCCTGTTGTTCGCAGGCAAATTGAATTGATCTATAGCGAAGCGGGTTTCAGTTTCAGCAGCCCAGTTTATGATTTTCCTGTTCCTCCAGATCAAAAGTTCGTCGATCGTTTGGTAGTTGATCGACATGGGTTTGCTGTAAGTAGCGAGGTGCTCCCTGGAAGTCGAACAACTGGGAAGTACCTTTACGAGCGGGGAATATTGCCGCACCCGAATGTAAAAGGATCGATGTTTGACGTACAAATGCAACACGACTGTTACCCATTTATTGTCTATAACATGTTGATATTTTGGTTATTGATGCCCCTCCGTTCCTGGAGCCAAATTGAATCGGATTTATCCAAAGTCATGGCAAGACGAATTGAACAAGCGAGATCCGTCATCGGAAAATGGGAAGACTTGCGTTTCGAAACACCAACCCCAGTGAGTCAACCATGAATAAGCCAGCAAAAAAAAATGCCGGGGGCGCAGTTTTAGTTTTATTTCTTTCTAGTGTTTTTTGGTTTGGCATCTTCGAAATTTCGGCACGGTTTTGGATTCGCAATTTCGGGGACCCCCTGGACCGTGCAAGGCTTGTGATGCAGCCAAGCGAAAGATACTTGTGGCGAATGAGACCTGACTATTCGGGCACTTTTGAAAATGCGAAGCTCGTAACGGATGAGAACGGGTTTAGAGTGTCTTACCAACCTAGAGCGGAAGGTACGGCAGTCAGCGGGGACAGCGCTCGCAACTTTGACTGGCTGGTACTGGGGCCGTCTTCCGCGTTCGGATGGGGCGTTGATTTGGACGACACCTATTCTTCGATCGCGGCAAAGGGCGCGGGGAAAACTTTGTTGAATGCCTCGCAGGTAGGTTATGGGATTAGCCAAGGTTTACGAATCTATGAAGATCATCGCGCACGCTGGAAATTCAATCCGAAAACGGTTTTCATCGCGTATGGCGTTAATGATGTCGATCGCTTTCGTTTCTTTGGTCCGATGGGAGTTAGTGATAGAGAAGTGTTTGCTCGGGAAGAATCTCTGGAACAATTAAGGTTGGAAAAATGGATCTACCGCTTTGCATTTTCCGGTCTCTTGATGCGAGCGATGCAAGAAGGCGCAGTGAAATTTGGCTGCCCGGGAAAAGGTAAATTTGAAATCCGCGAGTCCGAAGACGGTTTCTTCGACTCGCTTTCGATTTTAATCGAGCAAGTTGTGGCCGATGGCCATCGACCGGTTGTCATTGATTCTCCATTTCGGTATCCGTTTGTTACGGATCCGAACCGTGCTGAGCTCGCGACGAAGCAATTCGCTGCGGCACACGCTGCAGCAAACTCGGGAAATTGCGAAGAGGCAAAGCGACAATTTCAAATGGCGAGAGAGAACGAGCCACACCGTGTGGCACTGGCGATCTCAAGAATCAACACTCGCTTAAAAGAGTTCGTCGCGATAAAAAGCGTAAGTCTAGTAGAGGCTAGCAAAATGGTTGGTGCTGCCGACGATTTTGTTGACCCCGTTCATTTCTCCGTTAAGGGCAACAAACAGATTGCTGAGGGTGTCTTGCGTGAACTCAATCGATAAATCACCACCACGGACGCTCAAAGCTTTTTTGGTATTCTTGTTTCGACGGATTGTCGCCAGTCGGAAGTGGTGGCTCCTTCCGTTATGGATTTTGCTGGTAGCTCTGGCGCTTATATTGTTTCTGACCGGTGCCGGTGCGCTTTTGCCGGCTATTTACATAGCGTTTTGAAACCGCACTCGACTTAGGTCTTTTGCCGGCAGTTCACCTTCACAAACCTGCGTTAAATACCGATTAATAGTCGTGAAACCAAGCTTTGTTCCTCTCTTGATTTTATTCGGTATTATTTCAGTCGCTTTTGCCTCTGATTGGGATCAGAAATTTTCTGACGTGTGCAAGTACGATCAATTTTGTTTGCGATTGAAAACGTCTGACGGCGCCTGGCTTCGGCCCAAAGCTGAAATCGTAGCAATTCTGAAAGATAAAGATATTCAAAACCAGGTTAAAGCCTCTGCGGCTCAGTATGGAGTCGATGCTTTGGCATTGGCTGGCGCGATCTTGGCCGAAAATTCTTTGAATGTTGGGCTCGCCGATTCCGTGCAAAATTTCCTTGCAAAGCGAGCGGGAATCACAAGTTTAGGCTCGCGCCAATTTACTTTTGGCCTCGGCCAAATTGGATTGCCAGCAGCGGTCGAGGCAGAAAATCACGTCGCTAAAATCGAGGGCCGAAGTCCCAAGAATCGAGACGAGCTGGTCGCCGAACTTGTCGATCCGGCGGGATCGATTCGTGTTGCAGCAGCAATTCTCAGAAAAGTTCAAGACGACTACATGGCCGAGGGCTTCGACATTTCCAAGGACCCCGCACTTTTAACGACGCTTTACAATTTAGGAAAGTCCCAAGAGCGCGCGAAGCTAGCAAAGTCTTCGGGACTTATGCCTCGACAAAACTATTTTGGGCTCTTTGTTACGAGGTATACTGGCGAACTTCAAAAAATTTTCGGCACTTCGAAGGCGCTGGCCCCAGTCGTTCCAGCCAGTGCAGCTAAAATCGTTCCAACGAAAGTTCCAGAAGCAAACTCAGAAACCAGATCAGCTCCATCGGCGCCAAAAGATCCAAAAGTCGAACCCGATCGGGCTCCGGCAAAACTCGTTGTTCAACGACAACAGGAACGGGTAACTGCAGCGGCACTCAAGTCCTCCGTTGCGTTGGTGTCTCAGCCAATGCAATGCCGATCAACCGACTATGGCCAAGATCCAGAGCGTGAGGCAAAGTCGATTACGTATGGAGCGCCGCTTGGAGTGATGGAAGCTGGCGCTGTATACACAGAAATTAGCCGTGCTCTTGATTGTAAATCCAAGGTCTGGAAACTGATAAAAGATGAAAAAGGCCAATCTGGCTGGATCCAAGAAGATCGCTTAGAAGCTGCGACGATTCAAAAGCTAGTGCCAAAACTCAGCTGTCGCCCGTCGCCCGAACAGTTGAAATGTATTGCAAGTATTCGCGCAATGGCAGGGGACCTCGCAATAGAAGATGATCTCGAAAACGGCCTTCTTTATTTGAAGCCTGTGACCGCTCCGAAATCGAAAGAGACGAGTTTTGCGAATGAAGATCGTCAGTGTGGGTTCAATCCAGAAATTCAAGAAAATAGATCAAGAAAACGTCAGGGTAGCCGTATGGGGAGTTACCCTACCATCAACGCCACCAAAGTTCCCATCGCAGAACTTCAAGCGAAGGCGAAAGAGGGACTTAGCATCATCCGATCAGAAATGAAGCGAATGAGTGCCGCTATTGGATTGGCAGTTGAAGATCTGGAAAGCCCTATGAATCCGTATCAGCGTGCATTCCAAATAATGTATGGCATCGAGCGAGATATTCGAGAGTGTTACGATTCCACTCGCTCTGAAAATATCTCCTGTCGCGTTTCAGACGGCTTGGGTGACGACTTCAAGAAGGCGTTAGGGGAGATGAAATACAAAAAAAATCCCCCGATCGTCGAGGTCATGGAGGCTTCTCGCAAACTGGAAAACACCTACTATTCCAATCAGAGAGACGCAGTAAGTGTTAACTTTTATTTCAACCATAGTGATGAGCTTACGACCGCTGCGACTTCAGAAATTGTTCGAGAAAGCTTGATAAATTGTGAATCACGTTTGACGGCCCTTCAGGAAAAAGCTGCTGCCGCTGCAAAGAATTCTCCTACGTCGACTATGCCCCCGTATCCTGCTATTCCGCCACCGAGCTCTATGCCGACAATCGTTTCCGGTGGAGGCGGTGCCATAAGTCCGGGGATGGTAATGGGAATGGGATTAGGAGGCTTCGGCTCCTTCGGCGGCGGACTTTCGGGAATGATTATTCAAGTTAGGAATTCGGATCTATTTCGTACCATTAAGTCTGCGAAGCCTGAGGATATTGAAAAGCACAAAGCAATCTTGATTTCGGCGGCGAGATATTGCCACGGACGACTTAATTTGCTTGAAAAAACAGATTCGAAAAACCCACTCGATTGCACGGAAGCGCCTGAAATCGTCAGCTATCAGTTCCAAAATTTTGCAAAGGAATACGTTCGCAATGTCATTGGTGAGGATTCGGGCGGACTTATGTCTGAAGTTTTATTTGGGGTTCAGTCCATGGTTCCAGAAGAGGTCACAGACGAACTTCGGGGCAACGCGCCCCCTCCTCCTTTGGCCACTCCCGTTCCCATAGTCGCGGAAAACGAAACTCGAGGGTCCTACTGCCCAAATCGGACTGCAGAAATGATCGAGGCGCTGCTGCAAGAGTACAGCTGCATTTCGCGCGCCTTTGTACCCACGGACTTTCTTTCTAAGAAACTTTCGCAAAATGATCAGCGAGTCGTATTTAGAAAATTTGAAAAAGAGGATCGATTCGCTGTGGAAGTGGGGGTAGGTGTATGTTCACCCGTTTTAAAGTGATTCAGCTACTTCTTTTTTTAAATCTTCTCGCCACTTCCGTGATTTCAGCCTCGCCAGTACTCGCTCAGCCAGGGGCGTCAACCTGCGAAGCTCATCGATGGCCGTATTCACAAAATGTTAGCGGAATCAGAATTCAGGACTTGGAAAAAGCCAACCGCACAGCGCTTTACTCCTACCTTTACTTTGAACTAACAAAAGAACCTTCTGGCCGAATCGGAGGTCTTGCAAAAAAGCTGATGTTCTTTCTAAAAAACACCGAACTTAATAATGATCGTGCCTTGATGCTTGCGGCGATCGAAACGGCAGCAGAGTTCGATTCCTCTAGTCCCACAGTCTTCAATATTGAAGAACTTTGCCTGATTGATCGAAAAGCAGCGAGTGTCAAGTCATCGACTCGCCCGTCAAAAAAACGCAAATGAAAAATCGCCTGGAAACTTGGAAATGGCTACCTGCATTTCTAATTTTTTCCGTCATACCTCTTACGGCCGTTCCGCTTTTCATTGATCCGTATATTCAAAGCAAGAATGCCATACTTTCGATTCTTTACTTATTGGGATTTTCGATCGTCGCGAGAGATCGTTTTTCCGCAGCTGGCTTTTCTTTAGCGGGTTACCACGGCATTTTGTTTTTCGGGTTTGCGTTGTTCCTCTCTACCTTGGCAAATTTGGACACCGGATTCCACTGGCCTTTCTGGCTCGAGTCAGTCAGCTATTTTGCAGGTTTTCTGTACTTTGGGGCTTTGGTTTCTGACGCCCGCTTTTGGCCGCGATTTCAGAGCGCGGTGCTTTTTTCTGCGACTGGCGTGTTGCTTGTACATTTTTATCAGTTGAGCATGGCATTCGCGAACGAGACCCTCGATTCTCGCCGCGACTATGCGAGCACATTCGGTGAAAACAATCTGCTAAGCCAATATCTTGTGATGGCATTTGCCTCTCTTCTGACGATGCCTGGCAGATTTCCATCCTTTATTCGAACTGCGGTTGTTACCGTCATTTTTTTCAACCAATCCCGCTCTGCGATCATTGGAGTTTTGCTATTGATCGCATGGCAGTTTTACCGCGATCGAAAAACCAACCACGCGATCAACCTTGCTGTAGGTGCTGGTCTAGCGCTTTGCATTTCGCATATTGCTCAGACGAGATTGCCAGAGCAGACCCACTCGACCTTTCGTGATTTTAGCTCTTGGCAGGTCAGATATGAAGTCGCGAAAGAGTCCTTGGATTTGGTTAGAAGTTCGCCCTTTGGAGTCGGACCAGACCGGTTTCAGTTCGCGTCGGTCTCTTACTTTCAGGATGGTAAATATAAGCAATCAGATCGAGAGCTATTCACGAATCCCCATAGTGAAGTTCTGCGTTTAGCGACCTCCGGAGGTTGGCTGCTGGCGATCGCTGGACTTGCACTCGTGGTACAAATGATTCGATTGTTACGGACGGTCGGTCAAAGAAAACCGGTTTCTGTCCTGCTTTTGATCGCACTTATCCCGGAGATACTTTTCCAGTTTCCTTTCGATATAGGGACGACGGTTTCGTTTTTTTTAGTTGCGTCAGCGGCTGTTGTTGTCACCTTAAAACAAAACTCGGAAAGTCGGTGGCTTTGGACGTTGGTGTCGATCTGTTCCGCCATGCTATTTGCGATGGGGAATCTCGCGCTGCTTTATTCTGGCTATCTTGCAAGGCATGCGAAAACAACTGATCAGGCCGTCAGCGCTTGTCTCCTTAACCCGTGGCATTGGCAGACCTGCGAGCTTGCCATTCTAAGGTTGGAGGAAGAGGCTAACTTTTCCGAGACAAAAGTCCTTATAGACGATCAGTTGAGGCGTTATCCGAATAATTTTTTAGCACTCCGTCATCGAAGTCGTTTTCACTTTGCAAATGGAAACGTGGAAGCGGGGTGCGAAGTCCTCAAGGCGGAAGCTCAACTCATGAAAGGTGGCTTTACGGCTGCTGAATTTTCCGAGCGGCACTGCGTGCACTAACGGCAGTGAAAAGTCATATTTGAGATCCGGTCAGTAGAAATCTCGACTACCATGTTAGTCCGACTTCCCGATACATAGGTTTTTCGTCTAGCATCTTTACGGAAACAAATCTTGAGTTTTTGCCGAGAGAGTTTTTAAGATCGTGACCTGATGAATAAATCTGCGTTGATTGCACACATCATTCAAAAGTTGGAAACGGAACTCGCTGCACTCAAGGCGGCCGCGCTTGAAACCTATGCAGCTGCCACCGGTGACGAAAGCAAACCAGAAAACAAATACGACACTCGCGCACTGGAGGCGTCCTATTTAGCCGGAGCCCAGGCGAAGCGAGTTCGTGACACCGAAGGGTCCCTCGCTGTGTTTCGTGTTCTCAAGCCCAAGTCCTTCACTGGAAAAAGCCAAATCGAATCCACGGCGTTAGTGGAAGTGGACTTAGATGGAAAAACCACGTTTGTGTTCATTGCGCCCGCACGAGGCAGTCTGACGATCGACTATGAGGGCCGTTCGATTCAGGTGATTACTCCTCAAAGTCCGCTTGGCGAAGGTCTTTTGGGATTAAGAGTTGGAGACATGGTCAAAATAGACCAAGGTTCCCGCCAACTTGAATACGAAATAGTGTCCGTAGAATAGGCAATTGCACCCCTAATTAGGCACATGACCTACGTCCAGTTTTCCGGCCGCTCGTCGTCAATCGCGGAAATCCAAAAGCCTTAGACGAAGGTCTATGGTTCCATTTCTCACATGAGAAACAAAGTATTTGTTGTAGTCGCGGCGCTTGTTGCTTCAGGAACCTTTCTGCCAGAGGTACGAGCCGATTTTACGGCCCTAGCCATTGGCGACACTGGGAAAGGGAACAAAGAACAAACGGAAGTTGGCGAGGCGCTCGCCAAAGATTGCGCGAAGGAAAACTGCAAGTTCGCCATTCTTCTTGGCGACAATATCTATGACGTAGGAATCACATCGCCGACAGACCCGCAAATGATCGACAAATTCGAAAAACCCTACGCGAATATGACGGTTCCGTTTTATGTCGCCCTTGGTAATCATGATTACGGGAAGCTCGCCAACGATTGGGCGCGAGGCGACAATCAAATCGAGTACTCTCGGCGCAATCCTTCTTTCATATTGCCGTCTCATTACTACAGCTTCGAACATGATGATGCGCTTTTTCTAGTTCTAGACACCTCCCGCCTGTTTCACGATAAGGATACCGCTGAACAGGTGAAGTTCATCCGCGATACTTTGGCTGCAAATCGGTCCTCCGCGATTCCAAAAAAATGGATCGTTGCAGTTTCGCACCATCCATTTTTATCAAACGGACCACACGGAAATGCCGGGCGCTATGACGGTGTACCGCTGCCGCCTTTTTCAGGCTCGGTGATAAAAGAGGTCATTGAAAAGGAGATCTGCCCCCATGCCCAGCTGGTGATTTCAGGTCACGACCACTCGCTGCAAACGTTGCCAGCGAAAGCACCATGCGAGAAAACTCTTTTTGTCGTCAGCGGCGGTGGTGCTAGTACAACAAAGTTAAAAGGTTCGAACCCATCACATTTCCAGAAATCTATGCTCGGATTCACAAGGCTCCATTTCAACCGAGATCGAGTGCGTATTTCTCACGTTGGGAAAGACGGCCAAGTCGAGCATCAATATGATCACCCCGTTCGGTAGAAGTACGGCGGTCACTCGTGGCCCGGCGGAAAGAAACCAATGAATCGAGGACCAACGCCTTCGCGCGCTCTTCAAGCAACAGAGGTCGTTTGGGATTTTTTAAGTCTCAGTGGCGCAGGCGAGTTTTTAAATAGAGGATTTCAAGATGAAAATCATCATCGCGGGCGGAACAGGTCATGTTGGAACCGCACTTTCACGTCATCTTGGCGAAATGGGGCACGAGCTCGTCATCTTGAGCCGCGGAGGCGGCATCAAGACCAGCGGCAAAGAAAAAAGCGCGCTTAGGATTGTCGCTTGGGACGGCATCAACAAAGGCCCGTGGTTCAACGAATTTCATGATGCCGATGTGGTCATCAATCTGGCTGGACGCACGGTGAACTGTCGATACACCAAGGAAAATTTAAGGCAGATGATGGACTCGCGCGTTGATTCAACTCGAATCATCGGACTAGCAATTGAAGCTTCGGAGCAGAAAACGGGAAGAGCCCCGGAATTGTGGTTACAGATGAGCACGGCGACCATCTATGCGCATCGCTTCGACCAAGCCAACGACGAGGCAAACGGGCTTATTGGTGGAAACGAACCCGACGTTCCCAGGTATTGGGATTACAGTATTCAGATTGCGAAAAATTGGGAGGACGAGTTGGCCAAAGCCAACACGCCATCGACCAGAAGAGTCGCGTTAAGAACAGCCATGGTCATGGGGACCAACCCGGAAAGTGTCTTTGGAGTGCTCTCAAACATGACACGTCTGGGACTAGGCGGAGCGATCGGTGGAGGGAAGCAGTATGTTTCCTGGATTCATGAAGTGGATTTTCTGCGTGCGGTAGACTTCATTATGGGGCGAGAGGATTTGCGGGGAGCGATCAATATTTGTGCGCCGGAACCACTTCCACAGGCTGGCTTTATGCGTGAACTAAGGAGGGCCTGGGGCGTTTCGATTGGACTTCCAGCGACCGCGTGGATGGCGGAAATCGGTGCCTTCTTTTTAAGAACTGACACCGAACTCCTTTTGAAAAGTCGACGAGTGGTTCCCGGTCGACTGTTGGACGTCGGTTTTGAGTTTAGATTCCCGACGTGGCGTGCAGCTTCGCACGATCTCGTTCAATCGATCCAAAGATGAAACGAATTTCGAACAGTGAATTGGCTGTCAATTTGATAGCACTGATTGCGCCGGTTAAAATTTTGAAATGACGTTGACGAAGATTCTGATCTACACCGGTTTGCTTCTTTTAACTTCCGGCACTTCTATTTCTTCCTCTGCTGAGGCAGAAGAAATATCCGCTTTTGAAAAGTCCTTGATGATGAACCATTCTGTTTCCACCAAAGAAACTATTGTGCAAATGGGTGGCAGAAAATTTCGCAAAGTCGAATATCAGAATCAAACTGTCTATCTCTCGTTGATGGCGGAACTTTCAAGTACTTCGGACCTCGTTGTACTTTGCGGCGAACAGCAGGCCAGCCAATTTAATCGACAGTCTCCTGCCTTGCTCACAGGGGCCGTGCGAATTGCTCGGCGCACGCGGTTTTTTGTCGAGGGAATCAAGGCGATGTGTACGGGAGACAAGAATCAAGCACGAGTCGATCTCGCGCCAGAGATCGCGATAGGATTCATGCTCGACGACAGCACTGACCCAAATGCTGTACTTAAAAACCGGCGAATTACGATCAATCCGTTTAATCCCGCAAACGCGCTCGGATTTAGTGCCGATTGGTAAAGTTCTAAAGCGTCTGCAGTCTCAAACGCATTTAATTGCAGTTGGCCGCGCCAATTGAGTTTAAACGACCTTTGGCAGCTCCTCCCGCTTGACGTCTTGGGGGAAACGGCCGAAGGTGGCGCGGATCAAACTATCAGGAGATTTTAGATGAAAGCCGTTACTGAGTTCGCAAGTTTCACATTGAATGCAGCCTTAAAAGTAAGAGCGACTCTTGCGGCTGAAGGAAAATCACCAGAAGAAATCCAGGCATCGCTGGGAACAACTTATAAGTTAGAAGGCGAAAAGCTTGGCTACTTTCTCACAGCACTCGATGTTGCGGAAGCAAATGCACAAGATTTGAAGCGCGTGATGGTTGTTCGTTTGAACGAAGGCGAAACGGCGCCGGCGAAAGCAGTTCAGACAGAGGACATTGCGGTATTTCCAGAAGCGTTAGTTAAATTTGTTCCACCAAAAGCAAAAGACGACGGCAAACGTGGCGGTAAAGGCGGCAAGGGTGATCGCGGTGGAAAAGGTGGTCCAAAGCCATCGCCATGGGGAATGTCACCTGAAGAAAAAGCTGAAAAGTTAGCAAAATCGCAAGCGAGCCAAGCAGCGTTGGCGGCAAAGAAAGCGGCTGCTGCAAAAAAATAAAAAATGGTTGGTAATCGACGGCTACTAAAACTAAGCGCGTCGATAGCCATTTCGGTCTTAGCAGGACTACTCTTCATCTTCCTGGTTTGGTCAGCCCAAACCGACGCACAAGGAGCCATCGGGCTCCTTTTGTTTTTTCCTATCTTACTTGGCCTATTGGTCTATTCAGTCTGGCTTTCTCGCGAAACGCCCATTGGTCGAAACCTAGTTTTACTTTTTGCCGTGTTGCCGATCGCTCTTTTTTATCTGTCGAGCCTTGCTGGGCGAAGTCACAAGGCTTCTGCCGCCTATAGCGGTCTTGTCATGAATCTCGTGGCTCAGGGATTTCAAACGATCACGGGCCTCACGCCCTATGATTGCTGGAAACATGCCGCATGCTTATAGCTCGCGGCGCGGACGTCCATCGCCGAAAAAACTCGGGATGGACGCCACTGAAAATCGCTCAGCACTACGGCTTTACCGAGATGGTGGCGCTGTTAAAGGCGGCAGGCGCCACTAACTAATTGTCGCGAAGGTGAGCAATGAGTTCCTTGCAGCCGCCGACAAGCTTGCCATCAATAAATACCTGTGGGTAAGTCGGCCAGCCGCTCCATATTTTAATCGCCAATCGCTGCTTCCACATCGATAAGTAGCTGCCATATTCAAGATATGTGTAGACCAGCCCTTTTTCGTCTAAGACCGCGCGCGCTTTCTTCACCACTGGGTTCTGTTTCATACCGACCACCACGATTTTGTTCGCGGCTACTGCGTTTTTCACTTCCTCCACGAATTGAGGATGAAACTCTTCAATTGATTTCAATGCTGCGGGTGTCAGTTTTTCATTTGGTAAAACCGTTCTCATTTTCGAGGCCTTTCCTTTAGACGTGCGGTCAATTGAGCGACGCCAAAGGGTAAGAAACACCCGTGCCTTTATGCAATGAATTTCTGTGTGCATTTGTCGACGCCTGAGGCGGTCAAAAGGGACATCCGATTTCGGCCTGACCATTGCTATGCCTCAGAATCGCTAAGAATAGTAGGAATGCGACATTGAGTGACGGGGGTTCGATGAAAGCACTTTGGCTTGTGGATGTCTTGGATAAAGATCTTAAGTCACCGAACGCGATCGCAAATACTTTGCAGGGTCTTGGCTTCGGGCCGTCCGATCAAATCTGGTGCACGTATATGTCGCAGGAACTCGACGGTGACTTCATGCGCGTTGGAAGCCTCCCTGGCTCTCTTCTCAAAAAACATATGTCGAAAGTCGATACTCAAGGGCTGGCAGTTCGGCCGTCTGTTATTTCGGTCAATAGCGTCTCGCTTAAATCCGGGGCCGACCGCATTTTGATGGATGCGAAATCGAAACGAGTAGATCTGATTGCGCTTCAGACACATGGGCGAAAGGGGTTTGTCAGGTTCGTTATGGGTAGCTTTGCGGAAACATTGATACATCGTTCGCCCGTTTCCTTGTTGATTCTAAATCCACATGCCAAAGCGAAGAAGACTCTGAAGCGAATTCTATATGCGACGGAACTCGAAAGAGCGGCGGAAAAATCTGTGGTGACAGTCGCCGAATTCGCCAAACGCGCTGGCGCAGAGCTTCGGCTCGTTTACGTTCCGTTTCCTTCCTATGCAGTCAAGTTCAAAGGCCAGGATCCGCAAGTAGAGACATATCGAAAAAAATTGCCTCTTCAGATGGGGCGTTTGGCGCAAATCGCATCCCAGGGTGGGGTTGTCACAGATTTCGTGATCGCAAACCCAAACAAATCCATCGTCGACCTCATTGATGCAGAGGCAGAAAACTTTCGCGCAGATCTAACAGTTGTAAAATCCAAATCGGGTCCGCTGGGGACATTGTTTTTAGGAAGCGTTGCGAGAAGTCTTATTCGCCAATCGAATAAGCCAGTTTTAATTCTTAGACACTAAAACCTAGTATGGCGTAGAGGATGCTTTCGCTTTCCGCAGCTGGTTAAGTAGGATGAGGTAGTAGAAAATTCCAGTGATGGCACCACCTAAATGAGCACCATGGCCGATCGGAAGGCCTCCTCCTTCGGCTTGTGCCCAGAGGCCCCAAACATCAAGGCCGATAAAAATCAGTCCGCCGACGAAAGCTGGAACGGGAATGAAACCAAACATCAGGATCTTTTGCGTAGGGAACATGAGGGCGAAAAGCAAAATCAAGCCCGACACAGCGCCCGATGCTCCTAAAGCCTGGAGACCTGGTTTCCCGACGATGAATGCAGATACGGCAGCATGTGAGAAAGACGAAACAATAGCGGCAGTTAGATAGAAAACCGCAAAGCGTCTAAAGCCCAGCACCGAGTGAACAATCGGGCCGAAGCTTTGCAAGACGAACATATTGAGAAATATGTGAATGAAAAGGGAATGGGAAAAAGCCGAACTTAAGAGAGTCCAGTAACGTCCTTCCTGGAGCCCGTTCCAGCTTACAAGAAAGTTTCGCTGCATAAATGATTCATCGATTCCAAAGGGAAGGTATCCGAACGATGTCGACAGCCAAAGAAAGAAGATAGAAATGTTAAGCAGTATTAAAATAGAAATGAAGCGTGACGAATGAATTGGCATCTTACAATCCTAGCACCGTTTTGAAACTTTTTGCCGATAGTCGAATCGCAGCCCACCGGGCTTAGATACTCTGATCGTTGTTTTATGGGTTGTCCACAAGTCTGAAAATGTTCCGATGAAAGGAAGTCGTGGCGTTCAAACTAGTAGGTAATTTAGTGGCTCAAATTCGAATGGCAATGACATTGCTGTTGGCGCTGTTGAACAAGGATGTTCGTCAAAGCCTGCAGCAGTCGCGGGTGCTTTTTGAATCCGCCAGCGATGGAATTTGGGAGTCGAACTTGAATGGAAAAATCCTACGGGTGAATGCTGCTGGTCTTGCCATGCTCGGCTATCAGGAGGAAGAGGTTCTGGGGCGAAACTTTGAAATTTTCGTCGCAAAGTCTAATCGCCCAAGACTTTATGACGCGATGAATTCGCTCAATCAGCCAGGCGCGGTTGATGTTTCTGAATGGCAGCTGATAACAAAAGACGGCGCTTTTATTGATGTTGAAATCAGCGCTAAGATTTATAGTCGGCGAACCATCTATGGTTTCGTTCGAGATATCACCATTCGAAAGAGTTTCGAACGTCGATGGGCCTTTCTCGCTTCACTGTCGGCTCAGCTCAGTCAAACAATGGAATACGAGGAGAGAGTCCGCATCAGTGCCGATGTCATGACGCCACGATATGCTGATCTCTGTGTCGTCTCGATGGTTGAAAATGACGAGGTACATTTGAGGGCGGTAGCCACATCCAGCGATAGGACTCGGACGCGGTTGCAAGGGTCGAGCGAGCAAGTAAATCTTAAGGAACCGAATCAGTTTAGCGCCTATGAGGTCATCAAAAACAGGAGGCCGATATTCATAAAAGACGTTCAATCGGAAATTCTTGATCGAGAAGATGTTGGCTTAAAATACAAAGCCTATCTCGAAGATCTTGGCATAACCTCTTTCATTTCAATGCCCTTGATTTCCCGAGGACGAGTGGTCGGGCTTTTCGAGATTGCGATGCAAAACAGAGTGCGAAGGTTTGCAGGAAGTGATCTCGCATTTTTCGAAGAGATAGCCGATCGGTGCGCAGTGGCTATCGACAATGCCGATCTCTATCAGCGCGCCCAAGCGGCCGCGCACTCCCGCGAATTGGTGTTGTCGATAGTGTCCCATGACATTCGAAATCCTATGGCGAATATCGACCTCAGCTTGCAAATGTTAAATGCAAGCGTTCACTCGGGAGTTATGGCCGCCGCAGTAGTGCCTTCAGAAGTGGTGAAAAAAACGGTATCTCGAATCAAATCTTCGCTTCAGTCAATGGATCGACTAATCGCAGACCTGCTTGATTTCGGCAAAATTCAGGCGGGAACATTGTCAGTAAAGATGGAGCCGGTTGAAGTTTCCGCGCTCGTCCATACTGCGGTAGAGCCGTTTGAAGAAAAATGTCGGCAAAAAAATTTAAAGCTCATCACTCAAATTGATGATGGTGTATCTTTTGTCAGGTGCGATTCCGTGCGGTTTATTCAAGTCCTTTGGAACCTGATCGGCAACTCTCTTAAGTTCACGCCGTCGGGTGGTGAGATTCGGCTATCTGCAACATTAGAATCGGATAAAGTTCATTTTGTCGTCTCCGACACGGGCTGTGGAGTAAACCGCGAAGAGCTAGGAAAAATATTTGAACGATTTTGGCAGTCAAAAGAGGCCGCCGAGCTGGGATATGGACTAGGACTTTCGATTGCAAAGGGAATCGTTGTCTCGCACGGTGGAAAAATCTGGGCAGAATCAACAAAGGGTCGAGGCACTGAAATTCACTTTTCAATCCCCATTGATCCCCATACTCCAAGTCCCGAGGTGCAGTCGGCCCCCTATCGAGAGCTTTTTAAGTCGCTCAGGGGCATTCGAATTCTAGCTGTCGATGATGCGCCGGAGAATCTCGTGCTCCTCAAAATGTTTTTAGAAAAAGCTGGACCAGAGTTTCACTTTTCGGAAAACGTTCGCGGCGCTTTGAGACTGTTGGATGAAGTTCGGCCGACTTTGGTCTTAACGGATATCGAGCTTGGCCGGGAGTCAGGCTTTGATCTCCTAAGAAGAATTCGACTTAGGGACGGTTCAAGCCAGCGGCGAACACCAGTGATCGCGATGACTGCGCATGCGGATGCCGCCTATAAAAATAAAATGAGTGCGACCGACTTCGACTTAGTTTTTCAAAAACCAGTGCTAGTTGAACAACTGATCGATGCAATTGCTCGACTGTCACCGCGGCACTCGAATCCGGTGATTTCTTCCCAAGAAGCTGGTACTTAGATGGACCGCGTATTGCTGGTCGACGATTCCCCAGAGGTCTACGTATTAGTTCGTGCCGCTCTTTCGGGAAACGCTATCGATTTTCAGTTTGCAGCCAGCGTTAACGCTGCAAAGGCACTCATCGTAGAATCTAGTTTCGCACTTTTTATTTTTGATCTGCACCTGCCTGATGGGGACTCCCACGTGCTTATCAGTTTTGTACGAAGTCTTTTGCAGTACCGGGATGTGCCCATTTTAATCTTAAGCTCTTCATCCGAGCCAGAGTGCAAGGTATCTGCACTGAACCTCGGCGCAGATGACTACCTATGTAAGCCATTTAACATGTTGGAACTTCGCGCTCGGGTCAATCGAATGCTGACGCGAGCGCGATCGGCGCGTGACGGAGAGACGCTGATCGGCCCTCATGGGCTTCTCCTCGATCAGTCAAAAAACATGGTTTACTCGCCTCTTCACCCGAAGGGCATTTCGCTTTCCAATACTGAGTTTCGACTTTTATCTACGATGGTCAGACGCAGCGGCGCCCACTTCGCGCGCGGGCAGCTTTTGGACCTTGTGTGGGGTCACAACATTGCTGTCAATGATCGCACGATCGACACGCATATCTACACCATCAGAAAAAAGCTCGGCCCGCTAGGCGCGCTTATTAGGTCCATTCCCGGAGTCGGCTATTGCGTTGATGAAAACTTAAAGACCGAGCAACAGGTTGTTATCAAGGAAACTTGATTTAAATTAAATTATTTTTTGACAACGCTTTTGCAGATTGTTCATAGGCGGAAAATTGAATTTCTTAGGGGGGTATATGGGACAGTTTTTTGGATGGACGTTTGGTGTATTATTGATCGCGCTGGTACTGGCACCGTGGGCGATGATCGTTTTCTTCCCGGTTGTATTGGCTGTCGGGATTCCGATGCTGATGACTGTGGCATTAACAAGAGGCCTTCTTAAAGGTCAGGTTATTCCATACCGGCCGCGCGTCCTAGTCGTCGATGACGATGCAGTCTCAGTAGCCCCAGTTCTTTATTTACTCTCCAGCAGAAACGCCGACGTCAAGTATGTCGCGAGCGGGAAAGAGGCACTCTTTCAGTTGAGCCAGACGAAATTTGATTTCCTGGTTTTAGATCTTTCATTGCCGGATGTGGATGGTGATCAAGTTATTGCCAATCACTTGGCGGCGGTTTCCGTTGATCAGCGAGTCGGCTCTTACACGTCTGTGTATTTTCACACAAGTAGCCCTGAAAAGGTCGGCACGTACACGTCCGATTCAATGGGGCCATTCGTTCTAAAAGAGGTGTTTGCGAAGGGAAGTTCGCTCGCAGATATGCGTCGATGCTTCGACAGTGAATTGGCATTTGTCGGTTAGGATTCTAGGGGCGATTCGAAAAGGGGGGATTTATGAAGCGACAAGAAGTTGCGAAACAGCAAGCGCTCATTTATAGGCCGGGGTTGGGACCCTTGGATGCAAAAGAGGATATCGAAATTTACGTGCGGTGCTTCGAACTGATTCTTGGAAGCCTGGATGATCGCTTGAGTAAACTGAACATTGCCTTAGCAAACTTGGATTTAACTGATGTCAGCTTCTCAGCTCACCAGCTTAAGGGAGGGTTCCTGCTCGCAGGAGCTCACAACCTTGCCGAAATCTGCGAAGACGTGATCAGCGCAGCTAATCGGCAGGAAGTTCAATTTGCAAACGTATTAGCGTCAAGACTCTTCGCTGCTCGCTCTGCCTTTGTTGCAGAGCTGTCGGCATTGATCCGTGAACTAAAAGAACTGATTGATGTTAGGAATGTTTCAAGCTGAAGCCCAGTCTTTCGATAAAAGCCTAAGTCTGTGTTCCACGATCGGAACATCGTGAAATCATTTTTGTCATATTTGGCCTTCAACCGACAACGGTTTGACCTTTTCTCGGGATTCAATAGTCTAGAGCAAACTCTGTATTGAACATACTGGAAGGAACATATGTCGAAAGTAACTTCGAAATTTTTATCGGTAAACGTGGTCTTGGCGATTTTGTTTATGGCAGTGATGACACTTGCGCCAAGCGCGCAAGTTGCTGCGGAAGAGGTTTTTCGTATCGAAGTCGGCCGGGATTATAACAGCTATTCTCAGCGCGATCTTCAGCGCCGAGTTTGGGAACTTGAGCGCGCCGTGGCGCAGTTGCAATCTCGAGTTTTTGAGCTCGAGCTATCGCGCGCGGCAAGGCCTTTACCGACCGCAACTCCCGCAGTTGACACTTGGATTTGCAAAGTGACAGCGATGGGGGTTACTTATACTGGAACTGGCGGATCGAAGGCTGTCGCAGAGCACAAGGCCATCGAGACTTGCAAAGAAAAGGCAGACGACTTTTTCTGTAAAGAAGCGAAGTGCTCGCAGTAGGAATAAATGTCCTGCAATGGGGTAGGTGACCCCATTTCGCCCCATGGAAAACGGCACTGAAACAGAACAGTTTTCAAGGTCGAAACGTCATATGGCCGGCGAGTTGAATTTCCGCTAAGGCTCGTGGAAATCAACTTATAAAAGAGGTTAATATGTCGTTGTTCCTTAAATCTTTCGTTCTCGGCGCGGTACTTTTGAGTGTTAATTCAGCTTCAGCTTCGTTCATGGAATCATGTGATTTCGAGGCGAACGTGGTATCGGTTTCAAGAATCGGTGTACTTGGCGAACAGGTATCGTCAATCAGTTCGGCATCTGGTGGCGAGGATACTTATACGCACATCATGAATGTTCAGGTTACGAAGGTAACGAAGGACTTGGGTCAGTCCAGCTGTGATCGGCACTTGGATCAACCATTTCAAATCGTTATTAAGGCAGCCGACGCTTTCAAAGCTGGCGATGTTCTGAAATTGAACTACACCTACGCAAACTCGCTGACACCACAAGGTGTTGCGTCGATGATTCGCTGGGAATTGCTTCCGTAGTTTAGAGCCTAGACGAAGCGATACTTTGCATCGCTCTCTGTTCGATCGCGATTTCGAAATTCTTTGGGTGGCACTCCTGCCACCTTTTTAAAAACTTTCGAAAAACCAAATGCGTCCTGATAGCCGACGGCTTCGGCTATCGTCTCGATTTTTTCGTTTGTGCTACTTAAGAGCTCCATTGCTTTTTGAATTCGAACCGCTGTCAGGTATTTGTGGGGTGTCTCGCCTAGGACATCCTTAAAGCGCTGGGCGAAAGCAGATCGGGACAGACCGGCCGCAGTGGCGAAGTCATCAATCGACCAATCGTGGGCAACGTCTGAATGCATCTTTTCTATCACCACTCGAATCTGAGGATCGCGCAGTGCATGTCCCCAAGTTTTTGGTTTGGACATCTTCGTTTCTAAAATGCGACGTACAATCAGCGAGAAAATCATGTCGAGAAGCGATTCCGTGATTGTTTGAGAACCTACGTCAGGTTTTTCAATCTCCTCCGCCAACAGAGAAGTTAAAATCGACAATCGATCGAATCTACCGAGCTCACTTGCGCGCATGACATACCAAGTGGGCAGTTCAGAAAAAAACGGATGCACGGGCGTATTCCAAAACTGATAGGCGCCGCTCACCAAGGTCAAAAGCGGAGGAGTTGCGGAGGTGCTGCGCTGCGGGCTCTTCGCTCTGCCCTTTAAGGACGGCTCCGTGCTGACGACATGATCACTTCCTCGCGGCATAAGGGCAATGTCACCGGCTGAAAGTTCAATCACTTCCTTTTTGTCGACAGCATGCAAATAGGCTTTACCCTGGACGACAATGTGAAAGCCAAGGCTCTTTTCGCATGGAAACGGTAAGTGAGTTTCAGACCGAAAGGAGCGCTGGCTTAGAACCCGACGCTTCATCCCGCTATTTTTAAGAATGTCAGAAAGGAGATCAATTCCTTGATTCATAATTATGAGAATGCCTGACGACGAGGCAAAAGTCCATGAAAATGGACTTTTAGACATGAAATAGCGGTTAAATGGCATTAAAAATACATGTAAACATGGTTATATTGGTTTTATTGAAGAGCTACGAAAAACGATTCAATTTTAAGGAGTTTCAGAATGAGCCAAGGTCAGGGAAAAGTTCTCATAGTCGGGGCGAGCGGAACGGTCGGTACAGAGCTGGTCAAAATTTTAAAGCAGAAGGGTGTTCCTTTGGCGAGAGCGACGAGCAAGACTTCCTTGGAGTCAGATCAAGTGCATGTCGACTTGTTAAAGAGGTCCGACCTCGGACCAGCCTTCAAAAACGTCGACCGAGTTTTTCTTTTGGCGCCTCCTGGGCACACCAATCAAGATGAGATTTTGAGTCCGGTCATCGAAGCGGCAATGAAGAGCGGGATTAAGAAAATCGTTATGATGTCGGCTATGGGAGCCAATGCCGATGACAGTGCCCCGATGCGAAAGGCCGAGATCTTGGTCGAAAAGTCGGGACTACCTTACAACATCATTCGGCCAAATTGGTTTATGCAAAACTTCAACACGTTTTGGCTGCAGGGAATTCTTCAGCAAGGAAAGGTCTTGTTGCCGGTCGGGAGCGCGAAGGCGAGTTTTATAGATGCGCGTGACATTGCAGCAGTCGCAGCAGAGCTATTAACTGGCGATAAGCATGCGAATCAAGCGTTTGATCTGACGGGGGTCGAGGCGATCGATCACAGTCAGGCGGCGAAGGCTTTGAGTGAAGTCACAGGAAAAGACATTCGCTTCCAAGATATAACTTCGGACGAAATGCGAGGGGGACTTTTGGGGGCAGGGTTGCCGGCTGACTACACGGAATTTCTTTTGGTCATTCTCAACTATTTGAAACTTGGCTACGCCGAGCGCGTGACGGATTCGGTGGAGAAGATCACTGGACGTGCGCCGATTCGGTTTCAGGATTACGCCAATGATTATAAAAAGTCTTGGCTATAAACTTTGAAGGTTCGAATTATAGATTCTTGTTTGCCGGGCCCAATTGTCTTTATGCATCATGGGCTCGGCAACCGTTTTTCAAGTCGTTGCAATGCAAAGTTGTTCATCTAATAATTTCCGAATCTCAAACGCTTTAGGGGGCTTTGTGGTTCAAATGCGGTCGTTCAGCGGCCTGTTTCTTCTTGTATTTTTGGTGTGCGAATTAGGCGTTGCCAATACTGACACAGCGAATGAAACCCCGAAACGCCAATCTGGCAAAGCGCTTTGCCAAGGGAAAACACCGGCAAAAATTACGCTCACAAGTCCTGGAGGCGGTTGGACAGTCTCTCGAATGCTCGAAGTTTCGGGCTCGGTTTCCGACCTTACCTGTGACCCGATCACAGTGAACATCAATGGCGATCGATATTTACTAAGAACAATTGGCGGAAAATTTAAGCGGAAGTTTCCTATTGCGGCAGGAAAAAACTCGGTCATTGTTTCTGCAACAGGCCCAGCAGGTAGCGCTTCTGAAAGTCGCACCGTTTACGGAAAAGTTCCGCCAGTTGCGATGACCGCGATTCTGACAAGCGACACCGACGGTGTTTACACGGATCTTCATGTTTACGAACCCGATCCATCCTTGACCAACGAAAAGGCCTCGGTCACTGCTCCCAGCACCCACGTTTTCTGGGCTAATACCAATTCGCCATCTGGTGGTCAGTTTTATTTAAATGAACAGGGCGGAGAATTCGATCAGCCGGGCTACGGTCCGTACCTCTACACTCACACTTCGCCGCCGATTGGAATCTATCGCATCGATGCGAACTATTGGCCGAGCGGAGACAAGGCGCATACGCTTGGTACTTTGAATTTGGTTTTATTTGGCGGCACCGCAAGTGAAATGCGAAAGATGATCAAGCAGCCACTTGTGGCGCCAGGTGAAACGGCAACGCTTGCTTGGATCAAAGTTGGTAAAAATCAAACGGCCTCTGTTTACATTCCGGGGTCGGATCCAAAACCTAAGAACACAAACATCTGGCCGCAATTTGTGATCGATGCTCCGGATCGCGTGAAGTCCGAAAGCGGCGGCGGCGATGGCGGTTACTAGATTTTTCTCGGTTCGATTTTTGTTGGCGATTTGTTTTTCACTTGGGATGGGCTTTGGCTCTCCCATAGAAGCAAATGCCAGCACCCGCGAAGATCGGGTCGAGTTCGCCAGGCATCGCCTTTTAGAAACCGCTCTTCAGCAGGCAAATGAAATTTCAGGATACTGGGATCCTGGCCAGCGAGATTGCGCAGGTCTTGTCCGCTTTGTTTATCGGCAAGCGGTTGCGGGTCCTGCAGAATTGTGGCGAGACCGTAGTCAACAGCTAAAAGCCTTCGTGGCCGCCTCGGAACTTGTCGCCTACAACTTTACGAAAATCGGCGACGTTGTTGATAGGCAGAGAATGGAAACTGGCGATCTACTGGTTTACTTTAGGCCGAATCGAAAGCCAGTGGACACTTGGCATGTCATGGTTTTGTTAAAACCGCCGACGGGTGTGCGACAAGAATGGCTTGCCATTTATCACAACGGCGTGGCGGGGCCAGGCGGACAAGTACGCCTAGTTACCTTAAAAGATCTTTCTTCGACTGTGCATTCAGAGTGGCGACCGACCGGTGAAAACGTGTCGTTCAAAGGAGTTTACCGATGGAACCAGTGGGTCAAGTAATGAAAATCAAAACTGCAATTTTCTGTTTACTAGCGGGATCAGTTTTCATCGGTGCGGCCAGTGTCGCTAGGGCGCAAGACGAGAACGCACCCACCGATCCTGCAGCCTACGTCCCGCAGTTCTCGCTGCGAGTAAAAGATGGTAAATATCTTTCTACGGTCACCGAGAAAAACGATTGGTTTCGGGATTTTCGCCAAACTCCTTTTTATCAAGGGCTAGTAGGACGCATTGCTCCAGTCATTTTCGCTCCGGCGGATGATCACGGGACGGCGAAAGCCGCATGGCAAGGTCGACTGATAGAATACCTTTATTCAAAGCTCATGCAAAACCGTCCAGTGTCGTTACATGTCTATCGCATGAGAAACCTTTCCAGTCCCTTTGTGCTCTCGGTTCACGACCTCTCGGCGTCAGAACTGAAAATCGCGACGAATTTAATTTCCGTCTTATCGTCTGGAAAAACAGAAGATTATAAATTTCGCGATGCCGGCGCGGTGAAAGTCACAGCACTTTTAGTGAAACAGCAAAAATTTGCAGTGGTCATTCGCGATAAATGTATTTCAATTGGTCGCGATCCAGAAGCAGTTGCCTCGTCCTCTTACACTTGCGCGAAGTCGGCTAGCATGAGTTCGGACGCAGAGGTTGATTTCAGTATCAGTGAATCCTTTCCGGCGCTTCGTGGACTCAGTGAAAAGTTTTTCGGAATTTTGCCGCGAGCGAAAATGCAAATGAAATGGGACTCATCGAAATCCCGCTTTGCCGTTCAGTCTGCGAAAGTGGACCTCGCCGATCACCTCTTAGGAATGGGAAAAGTGTCGCCCGAGTTGCTAGCGGCCATTCCATCTGATTCCCTGTTTTTTGCCTTGGGTGCGATCCCAAGTCCTAAGGATGGATTTGCGCCTGACGGTTTAGCAAAATACTTCAAACTTCCTAAACCTGACCTTCGAAAAAGTCCGAAGCTGCCAGTGGCGTTGGTCTATGTGCCGGTTTTTGGCGAAAATATTACGACGCACTCGACCGCTTTGGTGATGCAAGTGCCTAAAGGCAAAACAACGGAGACCGTTAATCAATTGGTCTCAAGCTTCACGACGCAGAAGCCGGAAACATTTGTCCGCGTTGTTTGTTCGGATCTTGTCGCCTTATCGACGGACGCAAAAGTTTTCGACACGCTCGATTCTGTTTGTAAGAAGCAAAGGCCAGCAGTGGCGCAGATGCCGAAGAAGTGGATTGAAACTACCCAAAGTCCAACGGTGTCGGGTGTCGCTTACCTGAATCCTGGCAAACTTTTTTCTATGCAAATTGAACGCGGTTGGAAAAAGTCCAACACGAAAGCGTCGCCCCCGTATGCGGCAGAGATCAAGCAAGCGCGGGCGATGGCAGAAATGCTTCCGGCTTATTTCTTTGTCGGAGCTGCAGATGAAAAGACCATGACGATGAAGGCGATGGAGTAAACATGAAAAACAAATTCAACCTGACTTTCTTAACTGCTTGTTTTTCCTTTTTGCTTCTTTCGTCGAGTGTGGCTTGGACCAAAGAGCTCTACATGACGGTCCGCCGGGATTACGGTCCAAATGAAGCCGCGGCGGTCGAGCTGATTTACTATTCGACGGGCCCGATTCAGCTTCGAATTCTAGCGCCGAAAGATTTGAAAGGCTTTATTTCCACCCAGCTTGATCTGCGCCGATCGTGGCGCGAACCGAAGCTTCAGTTCAATCCGATGTACTTTCTCACTGAGGGTTTGAACGAAATGTCGTTCAACACCGATTGGATTCGCACCGGCGTTGATTGGAAAATGCGAAAAGGAGCACCGGAACTTGGTGGGGCAAAGCGGTCAGACGAGTTCGCTCGACTCAACCCGGGGCCAGAGAAAATTATTTCTGCGCCTGAGGGTTTCACTGTCGTTGCCGAGCAGATCATTACTCCAGAGGGCGAAGACTCATCGAATGCTTTCGATGTCCCAGGCTTCGATTCCTGGTTTGGCACACGCGGCAGTATGAAAACAAAAATCGTTAATCTTCCAAAACTGGCTCCTGGTTTCTATGTGGTTCAGACAATTCAGGGCAACCACGAAGGCCAAGTGATCGTAGTCGTTAACGACATTATGGCACAGCTTCATCAAAGTTCGGGCGCAGGTGTGTATCACGTCGCGCGTCGTGATGGTTCGCCCTTTGCCGGCGCAGCAGTGTCCATTCGGAATCTTCAGGGTAAATGGATCGCCAATGGAAAAACGGACGTCAATGGACTTTTCAAAAGTGGTGTGACGGAATCAGATCTTCTGACTTTGATTGAAGCACCAGGCGGTGGAACGGCGATCATCGATTCAGAATTCTTTTCAACCACAGCGATTTTTCCGGATCTTTATCTTTACACCGATCGCCCAATGTACCGAATTGGAGACGAAGTTCAGTTTCGGGGAATCTTGCGCGAAAGCAAATCCGGAAAAAGCGCCATGTCCGATGTCAAAGCTGGGACCAGCGTCGATGTACAGCTTGTTTCTCTAGATGGTCAAAACATTGGAAGTGTTAAGAATGTGAAGGTTACCGAGTTTGGAACTTTCAGTGGAACCTTTCCGAAAGCAGCGGCCGAGGGCGAAGGCGTCTACCGCGTCGTCGCTAGCGTGCAAAACAAAAAACACGTTGGCGAAATTCGGATCAAGGATTATGTGAAGCCTTTGTTTTTTGTGACGGTTAAGTCCGACAAAGAAACAGCACGCGCCGGCGACAAAATCCGCGCTGACATCAAAGCCGAACTCTACGCAGGCGGGCATCCGGTCGGTGCCAGGGCCAAAGCGCAAGTGTACCGCGTTCGCATGGAATCTCCACAATGGGTCGAGGACGCAGGCCTTGGCGAAACAGGTTCAGCTGTTACTTACGGAGGTGACACTCCTTCGCCAAGTACGGCGCTTCCGGTTTTAATTGCCGAAAATGATTCGATTGCACTCGACGATAAAGCAAGTGGCTTTGTCGAATTTGACCTTCCCAAGGAACTTCCTGGAGCGCCGGGATTTGATTATAAGTTTCAGTTGAAGGTTACCGTTTTGGACACCGACGAAAATATGGCGTCAGGATCCGTAAGCTTTCTCGATCTCAATTCAGACGTCACGACTCAAGCTCGCTTTAACAAAATTCTTTCCGAGGATATTAAGACCGTCCGCTTAACTGTGAAGTCGTTAACACCTTCTGGAAATCCGTTTCCTTCGGCCAAAGGCACCGTCGAGTTTATTGTAACTGCCTACGGACAAACCCCACGAAGTCTAGGGAAGCAGAATATCCAGACCGATGCGACGGGAAAGCTTGTAGTCCCGTTACCGACGAATGCAGGAAGCGGTGAAGTAAAAGCGCTTGTCACCCTGATGGACACGAAAAATCGCGCAGCTGCGGCTGAGAGCGCAGTGATCTTGGCGTCCCAAGCTCCGGCAAGTGGTCTTGTTAAAGTTGACGAACTGACGTTGGTGACGGAATCGACCAGTGCGAAGGTCGGTCAAACAGTTCGCATTCTCGCACTTTTGCCAGAGGCTTGGGGCGTTAAGGGAACAAAAACTGGAAAACTGAATGTTACCGTCGCTGGCCGCACGCTTTTTGAGAACAGAACCATTCCCGTCAATGGACTTGGCACTTGGATCGAGCAAAAAATTGATTCCAGGTTTGGTTCTGCGGTGACACTACTCATTTCATACGCGGATCCTAACGGCGGCTGGACTGAACGCCGCGCGAGCTTCAGGATTATGGACCCTTCGCGAGCACTTCGCGTGACGGTTGCACCTGCGATGGGTGAAGTTCCTCCCGGTGGAAAGCAAACTGTAAAAATCACGGTGCGAGATCAAAGCGGAAAACCAGTTCGCGCCGAAGTTTCGCTTGCGGTCGTCGATCGATCGGTTCTTGATCTTCAGCCGGAAATTCGACCGTCTCTTTTAGATTTCTTTTATCCGATGGATCGCTTGAACCTGATGGTTTTCTTAAGTTCGCAGTTTCAGTCGTATGGTTACGGCGAACGCGTGGCGAAGCTCTTTAAGCCGAACTACTGGTTTGCTGCGACGAAGTCGCAGTCCGAAGCACTTGATCAAAAAGACACGGCCTATTGGACGGGGACGCTTGTCACGGACGCAAAAGGCGAAGCGACGACTTCCTTCAATGTTCCAGGGAACCAAACTATTTGGCGTGCGATCGCAGTCGCCGCCGATACCGACGGACGTTTTGGAGAGTCGCAAAAAGAATTCAAGTCGC
The DNA here is from genome assembly GCA_017302795.1 of Deltaproteobacteria bacterium. GTDB lineage: Bacteria > Bdellovibrionota > Bdellovibrionia > Bdellovibrionales > JAMPXM01. The sequence continues at coordinate 98,426 of JAFLCB010000011.1, forward strand.
AGATGCCGATCAGCACAATTTTGGGTCTTCCGGCATTCTTAAGACGCGGCGATGAAGTGGGCGTGCGAGTAAGCCTAGCGGCACAAAAACTTTCGCAGCCGCTTGCTATTGAATATCAAGTGACGGCACCTAGCGCCGTTCAGCTGACGGGCTCGCTTCAACACAAAGGCGAGATGAAAGGTTCCGAACAAGTTTCTAAAACTGCCAGGGTCAAAGTTCTTGATACGGCCGAAGCGAAGCCGGTCGAATTTGTCAGTCGGGTAAAAGTCGCTGACGGCAACGTTGGCTTTAAAAATTCGATGAAGATCATCGAAGATTTATCCGATCAAACAGAATCCTACTTGCCGGAAAAATCGAAAATTCTGGTAAAGCCCGAAGCAGGGGCCTTTGTCCGAAGTGCCACTCTTCAGGTCCGCGCAGGTTTTTACGGTACGCTTTTACCGTCGATGAAATGGTTGATCAGGTACCCCCATGGTTGTGTCGAGCAAACGACAAGTGCGACAATTCCTAATCTCGTTTTCGCGACTTTGCTGGGTGACCCAAAGTACAAGCTTTCAAAAGAAGAAAACGAGCTTCGCGATCAGGCGCAGGCGTTTGGTGATCGCGGTGTAAAAAGCTTGAAGGGATATCTGAAGCCAGAGGGATCTGTTGGCTGGTTCGCTTCGGATGCTGTCGGTGACGTCAACATGTCGCTCTTGGTTTTAGGAATCATGGCGAGTGTTGATAGCACAAAGTTCAACATCATCGAGTTTTCCAAAACTTACGAATACATTCGACGAGCGGGGATTCTTCCGGCTAGCAGCCAAGGTATTTTGCTGAACTATGTGAGTGGCGCGATGATCAAGGCGTATCACTATTCTGCAAAGCGATCGGCGGCTCAAGTCCTTCCGGAATTAAAGCTTCAAGCAGAGTGGTCCCTTTCGCCGGCGGGAAGTCCGCGTGACCAAGCGTACTTGCTTTTAGCCATGAAGAACCTTGGTCTGAAAGACGCTGAAATTGAAGAGCTTCGTGTGAAGTTAGTCGCTTCACTTAAGAAATTTTTTGCCACGTACACCTCTGGAAAAAATGTCGACTACTTAGCTGCCGCTGAGGCTAGCTGGCAGGCTTACCCGGGGCGCGAGGGATCGACGCTTGCGTTGATAGGCAATGCGTTGAACACGATGGCCAAGCCAGCCGAACTTCCTCCGAAGTTTGTCGAAATCTTGCGCCAATCGCTGGTGAAGTATTTTGATGGCGAAGCATTTGGTTCAACGTTTGAGACCAGCATGGTGATGTTGCATTCTCAGTGGTTGATCCGGTCGGAGTTCGAAAGCACTCGTGCCGCGACGGTCGGAAAAGCGGTGATCCAGGTTAACGGTAAACCCATTGCTTTGACCGAAGCGAATTTAAAACTTCAGTTCGGTGGATTTGACGTTCTTCTTCCTTCAAGTGAGCTCGGCAAAAAAGCTGGTACGGCATTGGAAAAATCTTTGGAAATCGATATAGGAGATCTCTCGAAAGCTATGTCGGTCAGGCTTCTGGCTAAAGTCGGCACCCCTTACGGGCAGGCGAAGCCGGTTAACGCCGGATGGCAGATCTCTCGCAAGTACTTTAAACTCGGCGCCGGTGGTGCCAAAGCCGCGATTGATCTTTCGAAAGAAAAAATCAAAGTCGGGGACCTTTTGTTTGTGCAGCTTGAGTTTCAACGTGTGGCCAAAGCGCAATCCGGCTGGGCTTCTAGGTACTACATTCTTTCGGACGATGTGCCGGCTGGATTTCAAGTGATCGATGAAGACAAAATGTACGAAGTCGCTCCCTACATGCTGCCTATTCGAGGTAGTGGGTACCGAGTTCGTGAAGTCGGTGCCGAGCGAATGCGCTGGTACTACGACTTCACTCGCGGTTGGATGGAAAAGTCTGCGCCAGTTGGTTACGTGATGCGTGCCGGTTTTTCTGGTTCCTTCCAGTCGGGTGTTGCGTCGATCCAAGATTTTTATAGTGAAGATATTTTCGGTCGAACAGACTCTGTTCGAATTCAGGTCGACGGGCCGAAGTGATTTCGCCGAAGCTCATTCGAAAAGTAGCGCTGCCTATGGTGGTCGTTTCCATCCTAGGCGGCTGCGGTCACAGCGCGAAGAACGAGGCCGCGGAAAATGCGGCAGCAAGCTTCGAGGCGGCCGGCCAGGCAAATCTAGTTTTTGATTTTAAGTCGAACGACGATACGCCAATTCCTGTTGCGGTGATCAATAGTTTAACGATCGAAGCCTCGCGCCAGTGGACGAAATGGCAAAGAGGAATGTCTGTATCGGGCGGTCGTTCAATGGCTTCCATTGCCGTTCGATTTCAAGCTGTCGACGGCTTAGCGGGGCGATCCAATGAACACGAAATTCATCTCGGTCGAAGTCTTTCCGGTAATGAGCTCTCTTCTGTTTTTCGACATGAGCTAAGTCATGTTTTCCTTGCTCGACATATAAAAGAAAAGTGTGAAAGCGCGGTGGCGAGTGAACTTTATAGCGAAGCTTTCGCATTGTGGGTTAGCGAAGACGAGAACCGTATATTGACTGGAAGTCCATTTGCATTCGCAAGCCAAGCTCGCGACTACTTGCGAGATCGTCTTGAGCCGCAGGCAGCAAGTCGTATTTTTCATCAGCAAAGGGCCTCGCAAGCCTTATCTCGACTTGTGGCGGAAGCGCGCCGATTAAATCCAACCGGTCCGCAGTCGCTTGACGGATTTTTCAAAACTTCGTTTTCGACCTGTGATTTCGAAGTTCAATCAATTTCCCAGGTTCTGTTCGGTGAAACTCAGAAAGTGGCCTTGTCAAAAGAGTCGGTCTTGATTGTCGACGGCATCAGCGGAGAGTTATTGTTGAATGTAGGCAATACTCAGAGCGTGAAATTCCCCGTAGCTTCCGTATTTAAGCCGGCTCTGGTTGCAGAGTTCCCGGAGTTTAGCAGATTTCAAACCTCGAAATCCGCCTCATCCGCGTCACCCGCATGGTTGTGCCCCGACAATCTGGCTGGACGTCCATGGACATGGGCAAAAGCGATGGCGCTATCGTGCAATGGGTTCTTTCTTGATAGCGAGCGCCCTAGCAAAGAGGTCGTAAGGAAATTCACTGCCAGGCTTCGTCTGTTTGGTTTCCTGTCGCCAGACGAAATATCGGTCGAGCAAATGATTGGACTGCATCCCGGCGTCGAAGCATCGTTGGAGTCGGTCGTTGCCTATTTCTCGTGGCTTGCGATTCGGTCTCCAGAAGTCATCATGGAATTACAGGGGACCGCGATTTATGGAACACTTTCGGGGCTTCCCGATTCGAATTGGTTTAGTCGCAATCAGATTGCGCTTAAGTCAGGAACGATTCGAAATTCGAGCGGCCAGCCTGAACATGGTTGGATCGTTGCCATCGGACCCAAAACAGATAGCGGTCGGCCAAGTTTTTTTGCCGCCATTCATCAACGAGGTTCTAGCCCTCAGATTTTGCTCTCAAGATTTCGCGCGCATTTACAGGACGTGCTGACAGCCAAGCCTATCAATCGATCGGCCAAAGTGCAGATCCTTGGACTTGTACCTAGAGCAAGTCTTACGGCGACGTGTGAAAATCAGATGATCATCAATGGAGAATTGCCCCACGATAAGTCGAATGCGGAATCAGCGCTCGGACTTTCGGGTTTAAGCGAAGGAACAAAGCTACGGTGCGATCGCGGCCCATTGCTATTGAAATTTCCGCGAGTAGGTGGATTTTCAGAGCGAAGCTACTGGGGCGAATTAGAAATCAGCACTCCGGGCGAAGCGCCAGGTAACCTAGCCAAGCCAACGACCTCGCCATCCGTCCGTCAGGCTCGAGCACGAAGGGGATCTGAAATTGTACTTACCACTTCCGAGCGAAGCTATATCGCTGGAGTTCTTGCTTCTGAATTCCCCAGTGGCCGATCAGAAACTTTGAAAGCTCTTGCGCTCGTGGTGAAATTTAATTTTAACAATGCCAAACAGCTAAGACATTTCGGTCGACCTATTTGTGATACGACTCATTGCCAAGTGTTCGGAACTCGCAATCGAGATGCCGGCGCTGCGCCAGGCGAAAAATTCTCGAAAGTGGCGCAAGAGATTTCCGATGCCCAACTTGTTGGTCCTGTCGGTAGTAAGCAGGATCCGTGGCTGATGTTCTCGATCGGCGGCGTAAAACCGTGGTCCATAGAAACTCCTGCGACTGAAGTGAAGAAACTTTTAAAGCTGCAGCAGCCCGTTTATTCTTTCAAGCGAAACGTCCAAGCGAATAGCTTTGAAGCCGTGTTGGGTGAAACGGGTAACGGCATTCGCAAACTCATATCCTGCGAGAAGTTTCGCAATATGCTTCATTTGCCAAGTTGTCCAGATACGGCTTCGGTCAATGCCCAAGGCGAAACGTGGATTTTCGAGGGGTCTGGTGAGGGCCACGGAGTCGGATTGGATTTGGTTCGTGCCGATCGCATGGCCGCCGAAGGCCGCACAAGTCGCGAGATCCTTCGAAGTTTTTTTCCCAGCCTAGAAGTCAGATAGTTAAAGATTCACAATCGGGCCCATTACGTTGTCGAGCTGCACAAGCGATGGGTGGGTGTGTGGAACAAGAGTATGGCCGTGCACGACAACGACTGTCATAAGTTGGTCTACGGGCAGCGTTTTTTCTTCGAACTTAGAAGTGCCAACAAGTTCGAGAAGTGCTTTTTCTTGTCGCTCGACCCAGGCTTCATAAGAGGCCTTCGAGATTTTTGCTGACTGGATCGCGAACCTCGTCTTCATGCGGTCTTCTTTTTTAACAGTCGCGATTGCGTCTCGTATCAACTCGGCAAAAAACTTAGCGCCACTTTGGATGAAGGATTCAAAGTAGACTCGGGCGAGCGGCCCGTTCCCCAACGCGGGGAGATCTTCGTAGCGAGGCTTTACCTTTAGGCGGCCGGTGACTTTGATCAAATCTAGCTTTTCCAATTGCAGAAGATACTTATCGGTCGACCGAACAGTCAGCTTGTGTTTGGCCGCGATTTTTGCTGGCGTGTCGCCGCTGTAAAGCGCCATTAAATACCCGAAGTACGATTTGTTTTGCGCTAGAAATTCCTGTTGCTCTGGCGTGAAATTTTCTTCCTTGCGGTCTTGTCGTCCAGCTAAGCGTTCAAGATCCGAGAGGTCGATTTCGGCGACCTCGCAGATTTGCAAAAGGCGAGAGAGCGAAAGTTCTTCGGGTCCCATGATCCGCTTCACTGTTGGCAACGAACAGTGAAGCTCTTCAGCTAATTGTTCGTACTTGATGCCTTTTAGCCTAAGCACAGATTTGAGGGCGATTTTTAGTTGCCCAGCTTTGAGATCGCTCATGCTGAGAAAGCTCCGCTGTAGGGGTTTTGGCCGCTGAAATGATTTGATTGGTAGGTCGGTTTCAATTCTTTTTCCAAAACGTAGATTTCATAATCGTCATGGCCGATCGCCGCGATACTTTTGAAGAAATTTTTAGTCGCCATCATCATTTTCGCTAGGTTCAGTCTAAGTGCTTGGTTCAGTTCAGGTGTCATTGTCGGTGTCATTTTTGGGCCTCCGTTGATGAAGCCAAGATCGTCGAACGAGGGGATTATCTCAAGTGGTCTAAATAGGGTATCAAAATATGATACTTATTTGTCCGAACAGCATCAGCTCCTGTTTGACGCGTAGTGATCGTTCAAGGAAATCGCCTCGCGGAAACCGGCCGCAGCTTGAACCGGGCAAGTTCATTGAAGCAAAAGAAATAGTGTAGTAGCAAACAGCCCCATGGTGGGTCATTTTCGAAATCTAGTGTCGGTTGTCGTTTTTCTTTCACTGTTGGTCGCAGTCAGCGCGCTGCCGGCAGCTGGTTTCGGCGCGCCGCCGAGTGGGGCAGACTTGGACGCGATCGTTCAGGCGGTTGCAAGCGAGAGAAACCAAAACCCCTTCAAGCCTGGTGAAACAGCTGCTATGAAGCATCCGATTTATCCGACGCTATTCCTGCAGGCCGAAAGCTATGGTTCGGTTGTTGAATGGGTTCCTTCGGTATCGGCTGCCGTTTTGGAACTTCCGTTCAATGAAAATCGGTACAAAGTTGTGACATCAGATGAGTTCAACGGATGGTTTGACGAGTTTGAAGTCCCAAATCTAATTATCATTCACAATAAGGCATCGCTTGTGACGCTGATTCACGAGCTTCGACATGCGCTTCATTTAGGCGTTCACGGGCGAAATGAAGGTAACGACTTTGATCAGGCGCTGCAAAAGAACAAACGGCGCATTCAGAAGTTTCATGAGCGTCTGCTGAAGAGTCCCTTGGATCTAAAAACTAAGAAGCGCTTAAAGGTTTTTTCGACTAGACTTCTTGAGACCTGTTCAGAAGTCAGTGCCCATCACGGCGATCTTCTTTTGGCCGAAGCGTTTAAGAATAAAGAAGCGCAAAGCCACCGGGATTTTATTGCCGAATACAAACTGGAGTTCGCCAAAGCCTACAAGGCACTTTCACGTCATCCGTTTAGTGCGGGTGAGGAGTTTGTCGAGGATTTGAATCAGCATCTAGCGGCTTCGGGCTTTTAAGCAAGACGATTGTCCAGCAAGCGAACGTGAAGTTGAAAGATAAAGCATCGTACTGACTTAGCTTTCATCCCCATTTTCCCGATAAGCAATCAAGTGATTTGCCTGGCAACACGGTATGCTTTTGCACTGTTTGTTTCGTGTTTCGCGCTGATGGCGCCAGGGCAGGCTCTTGCCCAAACTCAATTTTGGAATCAATCACACATCGATCAATTAAACCAAGAGCTTCCTCGGCTGGATGAAGACCAGGTGTTGTACCATTGGGCCGATCCTCGCCGGGCAATGCGATGGATTCAAAACGGGGCCGTCGACGAAGGAGAAGTTCAGTTTTTGAACAAGCCATCAGGAGATCGCCAGGTACATGGCCCGGGGATCTATTTGTCTGAACATCCGACAAACGAAAAAGATTACGGCGAAATGCTCGTTCAGCTAAAGATTCGTAAGGGAACACCAGTTTACAACAATGACGTCATAACAAAAATATTTGGCCGCGAACTTAGCAAAACTGAGCAATCCCTTCTTGGTAACCATGTCGGTTATGTCAGAAAAATTGGTTCCAACTGGTGGACCATTCACAGCGCATCTGCGGCCAGGGATGTTTCTACGGGTATAGCTCATCGAGCCCCCAAAAGTTTGCTGTGGGATGGGCCTGTTTTAATGAAGGCAAAAACGCCAGTCACCCTGATTCAAAACTCGCTTATCGAGCTTCGCGATGCCGACCCCAAAACATTCGGCTACGCGACTAGCTTTTCACATTTGGCCCGTTATCAAGACGGCATCAGCTTTCTGCGATCAGTCCAGGTGAATCCGCAAGATCCATGGTCCGAATTCGAGAACGGCGCTTTTGAAAACTATCGCTTGGCGCGAGAGGACATCTATCGTCGAGTTCATAAATCCTGGAAACTAACTGATTACGGAGAAGCTGGAGAAAGAGAACCTCGATTTGTACGTACTGAGCGATCGCCAATAGGAATTTCAGAAGATGGCATTTTTGAATTGCCTGGCTTAGGGGCGAAAGAATGGGCCGAGAAACAGGTGGCGATTCTCTCGCGCATTCGAGGTCAGGTCAGTGGAAACGCTGATGCACCAAATCGCGGCAATCGCTTAATCGCCGCAGGAGACGAGGGGTCCATTGTCGTCGGAAAAAAACAACAAAAAGCGATGCGAGTCACTGAATCGCAACTTGACGAACTAAAAGCGAATCGGTTTTTGAAACTGCAGGTACAGCCAGATGTCTCAACGGGCTACTTCAATGTGACAATCGAGTATCCCAGCGTCTACCAATGGCAAAGACTGAAGTCCGATTTAGATCCCGAATTTGCGCGCGAGCTAGGCGATGTCAACCTGTCAAAGGTTCCTGCAAATTCTGAAAAGTTCAAGACTTTGAATCAAAAGTTTTTAGATCAACTTTTGCATTCGACGTTCAGAAAATATCACGGTCAGAGTCTCGATCGCGCTTCTGAATTGATGAAAGATTTGATTTCAATCCACCCAGGTGCAGACTTCAACGGACGATCAATTAGGCTTTATCTCGAGGCCGCGGAAATTGAATCCAACCGACATCCTGGCTATCATTTCCTCTCGGATCTAGATCTTTTCACAACACCAGAAGCTTACCGCAAAATGATGAAGTCTGGTGCCGAAGAATACGCTTTGTTTCAAGCGCGAGCTCTTACCGAAGTCGTTGCCGCTAGAAACGAAGGGCGAGTTCCGAATCTTCATCTACTTCAGCAAGATGGCGAAACTCTACGTTCCACCTTTGGCAGGAGCTTAGAGTCAGTAGGCTTACCGATTGATGGCGACTTTTCGCACGAGCAAAGCGAACTAATCAGGCAGCGAAATTGGACAAAGCTTCTATCGAAGTTTGGCAGCGCGACTTTTGATTTATCAGATCCTGTGTCCTGGCAGCGTGCGTTCAATCGCTATGTGAAAGGGACGAGCAGCGGGGCGGTCTCAGGATTCAAAGAAGACATTCTAAAAGGTTTGCCTGCACTTTTGAAAGCAGGAGTGTCAATCGACGACGAAAGTTTGCGCGCGGCTATTGCGATTTCACCGGCAAAAATCAAACTGGAAATACTTAAAAGTTCCGTCGAGGCAAAGGGAATTTCGGTCGCCACTCGGCTTTCGGCATTGACACAATTGATGAAGGGAAAACCGCCCCAACAGTATCTAAAGGGTCGGCCAGAAATGCTTCGTCTTGTCATGAAAGAGCGACCAGATACTTTGGATGAAAAATCCATTGTGGCGCTTACCGACGAAATTAGAACGGTTTTTCAACATTTGCAACTCTCGGATTTTCCAGAATTCACAAAAATTCTAGAAAAGTATAGCTCCAAAGAGGTCGTAGACCTTTACGCAGGACTGATTTTGAACGATCTTGCTCAAAGGCGAAGTTATTCGTCCTTGAACAGCGCCCAGGGAAACCTGCTTCGTGATGCATCGAAAATTTACTTTTCGAAAAGTATTTCGCCAAAACTGAAACAAGGAATTCGAGCAGAGATTCGAAACCATGTGGAAAGCCGATACATCGACGGATCAGCGCGAAGTCAGATTTTAAGTTCATTGAATCCAAAGTTAAGAGATGAAATCGCCATCGAACGTCTGACTCGCGACGCATTCAACGTGAATCGTCAAAGGCGAGCAGGTCGTGCGATAAAGGCAGATCCCTCTTCTGTGGAATACTATCGAGCCCTTTCGGATGAAGCGAAATTAAGTCCCGAAGTTCAGCGAGCAGAGCGAATCTTAGCAAGAGAACAAGTAATTAAAACAGTGCATATTGCTGCGCCTGCCGGAGCAGACGAAGAGGCGGCGATTGCGCAACGGGCAGAAAAAGAACTAAGGTCCATCGAGGGACTTTTGGAAGTCTGCGACCGAAAAAAGCGATGTGAGAAAGCCGAAAGATCGCTGTATCAAACCGCGTGGCATCGCCTTCGATGGATTGATCCCAATCACCCACGCTTACTTAACTTTCTTTCGTGGCGACCAGAAGATGTCGGCATGAACCTAGACTGGGGTACTACATTTAAGCAAGTTCTAGCAAAAGCACCCGGCGAATTGGATCAGACTTCACGCTTGAATTTGACTCTTCATCTAGCGAATTTGATCAGCTCTACCGAAGATAGGCGCCTTGCAGACGAAGTTTTAAAAGTCGCAGCTCATCACGGGGTGATCAAGGGCCTTGTTATTGAGGCTAAACCTTCGAATCGTTTGACATTGTCAGTTCCGGAAGACGTAGCGAAGGAATTGATTGCCGAGCATGGACTTACGGATCCACGAATCGAAAGATTGATTTCTCGCGGCCATATTAAAACTGAGTATGTTCGGAATTTGGTTTTAGATGAAGTGCGAGCTGGGCGACTTCAACCGGCGGACGCCTTTAAGGTTCTTCCTAGTCTTAAAAAACCCAACGCAGAAAACGCTATCGAGCTAATTACGGCATTTAAGAACTATCCGGATGATCAAGCCACGCTAATTGCGAGTTTGTTTAGCGTCGATCGAACTGAGTTCGTAAGTGCCTACGGAATTTTGAAACGCTTCGAAGAATTGGGTCCTGAGGTCGCAAAATATTATCGTTTTACGTTTTCTGATATCGATAGAGCCCTACGCTCGACTGGATCCGTGTCTCCCTTTGGACAGTCCAGACTGATGAGCTTGATGATGGAAGTTCAGCCTGAATTGTTTGATGAATTGAATCAAAAAAGTAAAGACGGTGAAGACGTCACGCACTGGGTTCGGGCGTTGGGCGGGGAGATTACTAAGAGAGATCAAAATGCTAAAATCATCGAGCAGGTGTTGAAAAATGACAAAGAAGGAAAATACATCGCCGCCCTTGCGGCCGATGTAGGTTCATATAGCGCGGCTGACAAGGTCTTGAGGGGTCGCTCAAAAGAAGAACTTAGTAAGCTAGAGAAATCGAATCCCAAATTGTTGGGACAGCTGACTTTGACTGATCGGGAGCTAATGGAATCAGTTCTCGCTGGGCGTCCAGAAACCCAGGTGCCAGTTCCAGCAACTGATAGTTCTGTTGGCAATTCCAAGGATGCGCCGAAGGAGCCGCCGGTCGATGTTAAAACATTGAAACCTCGCTACATTCGTCTTTGTTTAGCCAATAGTATTCCGGCCGATCAGTGCCGAGCCTCTCGCTTTGCCTATCGGTATGGTTCTTCCCACAATCTTTCGAAAAGCGAATACGGGGTGTTACTTGAGATGGCCTTGATGGAAGGTAATTTCGATTTTATTAGTAACGAGTCCATTCTATCGAAATTATATGACTCCGATCCAGACGTGTCGGCCGAAGCGACAAGAAAATTATTGAACTTCCTCGACAAAAATCCGAATCATCCACTCAATAGCTTTTATGCCCACATTTTCATTGAGCGCAGTTCAGGAAGTGGGCGAATCTTTCTTTCGCCTGCCGAGCAAGTGCGGCTTTCCGTCATTGCATACAAAAGTAAAGGCGGCTTGGGGTTAACGAAAACAGAGCGTGCAATGGACGCAACGTTCAGAATGATTGGCAATCCAATCACTGGTACAGCAAGCAAGATTGGGCGCGGCTGCAGCTCGGCATGGGAAACGCTCAAAGCGAAGTTGAAATGATACTAAAAGTATTTTTTAAGTGGTCCTTAGTAACCGCTGCGACATTCTTCCTTTTGACGCCTGTGTTCTTTGGACTCAGGGCATCCTCACTTTCTTGGGTTCTTGTGGTCGCGGTTGTATTCACGCTTAGTTCAATAGCGCAAAAACGCAAAAACATCGGGTCGTTCGATTTTTTAAATTTATTCAGAATCGCTTCGTTAACGTTTGTCATTCAGTCGGTTGTTGTGGGTGTGCTTTATCTTATTGGCCACGGCATCGGTAGAATTCTTTCCTACAATATGGAAGGTCAAGCGACGTCAGGACTATTCGAAGGCCTGATGCTTGGGCTTCTTGTTCTATCGAGTGTCATCGTCGAGCTGACGAAGTCACTGACGGCGAAAAGCGCGATTAAGCCGTCGCCCGGCGGCGCGGGCGGAATTGATGCTTCGACCGACTTCACAGCGCTGGCCGCGCGCTTGCGTACCTCCGGCGTTGCGAGTGCTACTGCCCCTATCACCTATGAGCCACATGTTGAAGGGCCCGATCATTTTCAAATTGGCGATCGTAAGCATGGTTTTTCTGATAAATGCATAGCCAGTTTCAATGATGGCAAATTTCAGTTGGAAGTTTATAGCGACGACGGAAAAGGTTTTCGTTTCAGCGATTTTGTTTTTTCTGGAACCGAGCCTCGGTTAAAAACTTCGCATCCCGGCGGTCAAAGTTACATCTGGGAATCTGGATTTTCGTTTGGCGACAGGTTCTTCGGAGAAATTCGAATTCAGCCAGGCGTATTCGCAATGAAGGGCGAAGTGCGACCCGATTACGAGCCCGCTGGATCTGGGATTGCGGTTTCCGTAAAAATGACTTTGCCAGCTGGGTCTGTCGACCCGCGGCACTTTAAGTTTTCTTCTTTGGCGGAAGCCGAGTCCGCCGGCCCAGAATGTGTCTATTCAATGAATTCGACCGTAACAAGCGGCGACGAATTTACCAGGATCCTTAAGTTTAAGAAGCTAACCGAACTAATTGTTCGGGCCGAACTTGAAGCCGCGAATGTCGGTGGCTCGCTAGACACATCCTCATTGCTAACGGGGATTTCTCAGCTTCGGAATTTGAATCGACTTTGGTTTACTTCCGACGTTCCTGTTGAAATTCCAAATGAACTTTTCAGTATACCGTCTTTGACGGACCTGTCGTTTTCCGCTCAGGCGAAAGATCTTCCCGTCGACATCATGAAGCTTAAAAATCTCGAATCTCTTCGGATCAGCGGCAATCTGTTTACGACGCTCCCAAATGAAATCGGAGATCACCCACGCCTCAGGTACTTGAATATTGAAGATTGCCGGTTCGAAACCTTGCCTCCATCCGTCGCGAAAATAAAAACGGTAAAAATTGAAAATCATCAGCGGGCGCTTTACATGGACCTTTCCTATCCACATGGAAAAGACGTCATGCTTGATCACGAAATTTTCCTCGCACGAAGCGATAGAGCATCGCGAGAAATTCTTGACCAGAAAATCGATGCCGGCGGACTGGGCGATTTTAAGGACCTTTTCCATAAGCTTTCGAGGCGTTCGATCGATCTCAGAACTCCTCGTGACCTTTCGCCTGAAAAGCTTGCGGACCTACAAAGTAAACTCGTAGTTGGCGCCTCCCGCCTTGGTGGATCGCCGGATCTTCCTTCTATTGGGGACTGGCCTGTGGCGGAAGATCACACCGATGTAGAACGAAAGATGCGTTTCTTGGCACAGCTTAACTGCGCTGATTTAGCGAAGTTACAGGACTATCTTCCGCGTAGCGGTTTGATTTCGTTTTTCATCGACCAATGGAATGATCATCCATCGATCGTACGCGCCATCTACTTTCCGTCGATCGAGGGTTTATCAACCGTGAAACCTCCTGAAGCCGAGTCGCTAAGTGATGGCGAACCTGCAGACGCTTTTCCAGGAGTGCCGTTGGAGCAGCAAATTTTGATTTCGATTCCCGATCTTTCCGTGGACGAAGGACTTCTGGGGCCAAAGTTAGCCGAGGATTTCAAACGGCTTTGGGATGACGGTCACGGTGACGCCTATGAAAAGTTGAAAGCTGATCTAGATTCTATTCAGGCAAACGGTGGTGGACGCTATGGTCCCCACACCATCAATGCTTTTGTCTTCACTCAAGGGTCGACGCCTGAAATGGAAGCAGCTGAAGAAAAACTTGGCGCCGTTGGCGATTGGGTAAACCTCATATCGATTGGCTTTGACCGGAACGTCGGCTTTCAGTTCGGAGACTGCGGCACACTTACGATCTGTATTCACAAATCCGATCTCGCCACGCGAAATTTCTCTCGTGTTTTCCCATTTTTTTATTCAAGCTAGGGAACTATGAATCCCTTCGAAAGCCCGTTAAGTCAGTTCATTGTTCTTGAATCCATGATCCAGTTCTATGCACCGCTCGACGTGGTTTCCGAAAAGTTTTATCAGGCGTGGGCAAAATGGCATTTGAACGGCCTTGGCGAGGCGTTCGGGTTTTGCCTGACCTTCAAGGATTCCGGTAAACCATTTGTCGTTAAAACCTTGGTGAACACCGTTGACCTTGATGAAACTCTAGCCATCGAATGGCACATTGATGCCGGCGATCTAGCCACGGCGGAGTTGGCTTTTAAGCATTTAGGACTACCTGACAGCGCATGCACTTGGCGCAAATCTTAGGTCGAGTCTGGGTTTCACCTCAGCCACGCGAATGGCCGATAAAGACAAGTGGTGAAGCTAGGTGCATTTATATGGCGGGCCGGCCTAGGAAGAGGAATTCAAATTCTCTTCGTGCTTTTCGTTTCACTCACATTTTCTAGCCACTCTCATGCCGCCGGTTTCCTTGATCGCTGTTGGATCGAGTTCGAAAACATTTTCGGTATTAAGCTGAAGGAACTTTCAACTGATCCGGTTTTGCCATCAGCAGAACCGCGCTCGCCAGATCAATTCGTTCCATTGAGTGACGTTCAGCAGGCGCTACGAGAAAAATCGCTGAAGCGAAATCTAGAAATATTGAAAGCGGATGCTGCGGAGCTTCGACCAAAGCTTGAACTTCTTCGGCAGAAAACGAGGGAAGCCTCGGTACTGAGGGAAGAGCTCGCGAAGCTTTACTCTACCAAGCCACCGACGGCATGGGAGGTGATTGAAGCAAAGCGGAAGACCGTCGAAGAGGCGGAAGCGGAAGTTCGCGCGATGAGCGACATTCGTAAAGCCGACTTAGCTTTATACAAGCGCTGGGAAAAACTGATGGCCGACTGCCCATCGGGAATTTGCGTAGCGCCTCAATTGAGGGAAGAGTTGATTCAAGCAGCTGGCATTGATCTTTCGCCGAAACCTTACATCTCGTATCGGACGCCGGCACTCGTAGAAAAAATCGAAAAGTCGCAAGAAGTTCCAGCGGCTTTTGTGATCACGCATCAGGTTTACGACTTTACGACGGAAGCTACGATTAAGATGCTTCGCGAAGATCCGAGATTCAAAGATGTGCCACGAGTTGTCCTTGGTGGTGACGAGTACAAAGTGAATTCCGAAGCACTTTATCGGGAAGCGACGGTCGTGAAATTTTCTTCGCGAGGCGAATTTCCCAAAGGACTTGACGTGAATGCCAATGAGTATCACTTCGCTGGTGGGTACTGCGAGGCATGTATGCAGGCATCCATCAACGCGGTCATCGGTCACGCGCAGAAGAAGTATCGTAGCGGTCTTAAGTTCGTTTTTCATGCGGACCAGATGTTCTGGACGCAGACCGAAACTCTCAAAGATCGACTTCAAACGGCGCTAGCTAAAATCGATGAACAAGGCACGGCCACCGAGTACGCCAGGCAGCAGGCGATCTTCAAAGTCATCCAGCGCCTCGGCAACTTCTCGGCGGATACAATGCGAATGACGTCCGCTAGCACCGACCCCATCCTCACCATCAACGCCCGCCTCCCAAACGGCTCCACCGTCACCATTCAAGTGGAGCGCTAGCTTTGAATCCGTCGCTTCAGGCGGATTATCGCAGACTCTGATAAAGCCCTGCCGCCGTCGTCGGTGCGGAAAGTAAAAGAGTACTGCCTTGGCCAAAGCTTAAAGTTAACAGCAAAGCCCCATCTTGTTCGACGAGATGAGGGTCGCAGACGTGAACACCTTTGGTGCCGATGATGAATTTGTCTTTGTGTGTGGTCCAGGTCGTTTCACCAAGCGCGATGGTGGAGGCCGTGATGTACCACTCGGACCCAAAGCCCTTAAACGGACTGTACACCTGCCCGTGCACAGCTAAAAGCCCCACGCCAGGGATGTGTTTGATCCAAGGGTTACCGCCACCTTTTACGACATGCCCTTCGCTTCGATTTTCATCAAAGCTGATTTCATCATCGACAAGTCGGGCGTAAGAATAGGCAAGGCCGACTTCACGCTGATCAGGCGTGCTGTCGCTTGATTCCACCAAAAGGTGCCACGTTCCATCGTCTGCGATGTCGACAGCTACATTCCAAAGATGATGATAAATCGACGTTCGGTCGTCCGACCTTGTTAAGACGGGGCGACCGCCATTGATCTTCGTCCATGTAAGGCCCAGATCAAAGGACTTCCAGAGATAGACGTTTCCATCAACGGACGCAAAATTGAAAAGTGTTCCGCCTTGATTGATGGTGTAGGGGAATCTCGCACTGTCGATAACAAGGTGAGGCGATACAGTTTCAAAATAGGTCGATTGCAGCGGAACGCGAAACATTTTGCCGGTCCATTCGTGATCATAAAACGCGATCAAGTTTCCATCGACATTCACCAGGGAAGTTTCAACCACCGATCGATTTTTGAAAACATGATCTTCAATCTCGGTAAACACCGATGCTTCTTTTTGAAGTTCAAGGCCTGAAGGTGAAACGTTTTTCGCGCATCCGCAGCCAACCGATAGAACCGAAATTAAGAACGCCGTGAGTATTAAAGACGACCGATCGTCGCGTACCATTTTGAACTCCCTGAACGAGTGATTTCGATCAGGGTGCTTGCATGAAGTTGCAGGTGAGGACATAACCAGCGCCACGTGAAGCTAGGTGTGGCCTGACGTGACACATTGGGGATCAAGCCTTCGTTTAGCTATGGTTTAGCTTATGGCTTGCTTTAGATTGACCGACGGTTCGGTGCGTTTGGACGTCCACGATTGAGTCCACGGGGTAGTGCTCACTTGAGGCCGCAGCAAATCTCTCGTGTCGATTTGGTTCATTGGTAATCAGCTGTCATACTTAAAGAGACGGCTTCAATGGTGGAGCCAAGAGGGGAAAGTATGGACTCTAGTGAACTAATGAAAGTGGCTGAGGGCGTGATAAATAAGCGAAACGTGAATGGCGGAATGCATAGTCTAGCCTACGTGGTCGACTTGCTAGAAGATTTAGGCTTCGTCGTGGTCACGGGTAGGAACACGGGGATACTTGAAGACGGTTTGCTTTTGCGGCACGAGAAGCTTGGCGATGCATTTCTTGGGCTGTTTGCCAAAAGAGGTAAAACAGTTTGTGAATCTAAGTGGAACACGGACGATTCTTGAATTTCAGAAATGTATTTGAAACACGAACGGCGCATGGCTTCGGATCCAGAAGCTTGAATTTGGCCTGTCATCGAATCTGAAAACAGTATTACGCGGTGAATTTACCTTTTCGGGAAGTGCCGCTTCCCGAAGAGTTGCACCATCCTAAAAGGCTCTTGAGATGATTTCCCTTCGGCAAGAATAGCGAGTTAGTCATAAGTCTTTCCGGTGCAAAGCAATAGAAGCGACTTCTTGCCCTGGTCACTGCGACATTCAGGCGCCGTCCATCGGACAAGAACTCTTTCTCGCCTGGCGTGTGTTGCTCGTGTTCGACACCAATGGAGAAGATCATTGCTTCACGTTCTTGACCTTGGAAGCGCTCGACGGTGTCGACTAAGATTCGTTGGGAATCACCGATTCCAATTTTTGCCTGAAGCGCACCGCAAATTGCGCCAGCTTGTGCACGGTGCGGTGTCACGATGCCGATTTCTGTAAATGGCAAGTACCCATCATCGCTGAGCGCGCGTACTAGGTCCGCGACCATTTCCGCTTCCTTCAGATTGGCGTTGTTTTGTGAACTTCCGCCATGGCGAATGAGATTCACAGGCGAGGCCCCTATAAGGCCCGACGCGCCTGATGCACCACTTAGGACATCGCGGTCGCGGATACTGTCGTCGGGCTTAAGCCGCCCGTTGTAAAAGCGATTGGAAGACCACTCTTGAATGCCCGCATTCATGCGGTACTGCTATATCGGTACTGGCGGCGCCACGGTCTAAGTTGCTAAGAAGGGTAATCATTCCATCCGTGCAACTAAAGAAGGTTGTGGTGACGGGACTACAGCGATTAAGAAGAAGTTTGATCCGACTTCGCTCTTAGGGTTTTTGTTAGACTTTGGAATTGTATCGATGCTCATTGTTGATGGTGCAGCCACTGGTGCAATCAGCGACATTGAGCCAAAGAACTATGTCGTGAATCCGACTTGTGGTTAAATTGAATTAAACTCATTTGTGGGGGATAGATGAAGTTAAAAGGACTAATTGTTCGTGAGAAGCCGATGGCTAAAATTCTCTCAGGAGTAAAAACTTGGGAGATTAGGAGTCGGAGATCTCATATACGGGGAAAAATTGCTCTAATAACATCAGGTTCAGGCACTGTTGTCGGCACCGCTGAGGTCGTAGATTGTATTGGGCCTCTTACAGTGGCGCAGTGGAACAGCAGTTTACGCCGAATGGGACTTACGAAAGAGAATCGAATTCAATCAAAACGGGAAATTGGTGATTTATACGCTTGGGTGCTTAAATCTGCCAAAAAATTGAAGAAACCAGTTCGCTATAAGCACAAACCGGGAATCATCAACTGGCATCCTGTCGAAATCTGACCGGTTTGAAGGTGAGGCCTGGATAGGAATTGAAGGGCCGCATTTCGAATCTAAATGACTTGTCAGATTTTTCTTATACGGAGTGCTCATGCCAAAAGCAATTAGCAAATCAAAATTCATGGCGGGCCTTCAGTGCCAGAAGAGGCTTTACCTCGAGGTCTATGCTCCTCATGAACGTCCAGAGGCTGTTGCCGCAACCGAACGCCAGTTTGATGAAGGGCACGAAGTCGGTGCGCTTGCGCGAACGCGGTTTCCCGGCGGCGTGTTGATTGATGGAAAGCCATGGGAGTTTTCAAAACTCAGCGACCAAACTCGTGCGGCAATCGAATCTGGTGTGCCTGCTATTTACGAAGCATCGTTTCAGGCAGACGGTCTGTTTGCTCGAATCGACATTTTAAGGCGAGGTGCAAAAAAAGGACAATGGGATGTGATCGAGGTAAAGAAATCGACCTCGGTAAAGGCTGAACATCTTCCTGATATCGCGTTTCAAGTGCATCTTGCAAAAGAGGCGGGGCTAAAGGTTGGGAAGTGCTATGTTATGCACATTAACAATCAGTGTATTTACCCAGATCTTTCAAATCTTTTTACGTTGGTAGATGTGACGGAAGAATCCACGGCTTTGTCGAAAGAAGTCAAAAAGCAGATTCTGACGGCTAAGAAGACGCTTACGCGAAAAAAAGTACCAGATATTGAAATCGGGCGCCATTGCAGTTCTCCCTATGAATGCCCCTTCACCGAACAATGTTGGAAACACGTCCCCAGCCACAATGTCTTGGACCTTCCTCGCTCGGCTGGTTGGCCGTCTTTTGAAAAGGGTGTCTTAAAAATTTCAGAGCTTGATGAAAGTAAGTTCAAAGGCATCAATCGACGCATTATTGAAGTCGTAAAATCTGGAAAACGATTTGTGGATGCTGACGGCATTTCTACCGCGATCGCCGATTGGACATATCCGCTTTATTTTCTCGATTTTGAAAGCATCAATCCGGCGATCCCACGATTTAGTGGAACAAAGCCCTACGAACAAATTCCATTTCAATTTAGCTGCCACGTTTTGGAAAAACCAAATTCGAAGTCGATTGTACATTTCGAATTTCTGCACGAATCAAACGATGACCCGCGAGAAAAATTTGTTATCGCACTTTTGAAAGCGGTCGGTACAACCGGATCGATCGTTTCCTACAATAAGGGTTTTGAAGCCCAGGTGATGGATAAGTGTGGAAAATGGTTTCCGAAGTACGAGAAAAAGCTTAAGGCCGCAAAAGGTCGTCTCGTAGATCCGATGACTGTTATCAACAAGCACGTGTATGATGCTGCTTTCCGAGGAAGTTTCAGTTTAAAGTACGTGGCGCCTGCACTATTGGGAGAGAATTTTGACTACTCACAGATGGAAGTTGGCGGCGGAAGTGAGGCGCAAGCGCTGTATGAAGAGATGATTTCTTCAAATACTTCGCCAGATCGCTCGCGCGAAATTCGAAAAGCACTCATCGAGTATTGCAAACTAGATACGCTGTCGATGGTCGAACTTTTTAAATGGCTGAGACTTCAAGCGAAAGATTAGACCCGTTAGTCGGGTCGATGCGTGACTATCGTAACTTCGTCGCTCGGATAGTCTCGGTGGATCGTCACTAGATGATCTATAGGGGAGGAGTCAGTGACTCCTCGCAGGCTTCCCGAATTTGTTTTCGACTCGGGTCCGCGATTTAGCTGTGCTGCTAGAATCACGGTAATGTTTAGTTCAACTGCCATGCGTTTAAGCTCACGAAGGATCGCGTCTGCGAGGTTTGTCTTTTCTTTACCATCTTCGAAACAAGGCATTAGCTGGAGATAGTCGATAAACACATAGCGAAGATCTGGATTCAATGTTTGTGAGGCTTGAACGACAGTCCAAATATTCTTTGGCGAAGCTCGGTGCGTATCATAGATATCAACATTTGTTTGTGCCTTGAATGTGTGGGGGTATAAAGAAATTTGCCGCCAACGAGAAATCAAATAGTTACGACTACATTCCAAACTAAAATATATAGAGCGTTCATTTCGTTCAAACGTGAATCGATCAAGCAGATTTAACATAAATGTCGACTTACCGGCGCATGGCGTACCTGCGATTACGACAAGCTCAGTTCGGTTAGGTGGGCTTAAATTTAGCGCTTCTACCAAGGTGGGATTCGGTCGCCCTCGTCGAGTTGGTAAGAGGGCATTGCTAGCCAGCGCCTCACTGTTGTGAAAGAGAGTAGCGGCTGGTGCGAGACTAAGAAATTTCATAAATGTCCGACGTTTCATTGGGGCCCCGATCGTATTGATACTGCGCTTTCTAACAGGGGCCTGTGTCGTGCGGGGACACGCGCATGGCTAATTCGCAATGCGCATCATCAATGACTTAAATAAGTCGGGGTCGTTCTTTGCGATCTGAATCAAGCGAGCAGCACTTCCGCTTGGTTCGTTGGCACCTTGTTCCCAGGCTTTGACGGCTCCATCGGATACGCCAAGCATTAACGCAAACACCGGTTGGCTCACATTCAATAGCCGCTCTCTTACTTCTTTTACCTGTGTCTTGGTAAAAGTTGGGGGCACGTCAGGGATCTCGGCGGACTTCGTTCTTAGATTAATCTGTCCTTTTTCAAAGGCGACCGCTTCTTTGAGGCCTTTGATCAATCCGCGGCCGAGCTTGGTTTTTGTGGATTTCGATTTTTTAAGTTTTTTCATTTTAGCCTCTATTTTTAGCCTTGTTACGAGCTGCTTGATTTCATTTTTTTCGCGAACACTGATGTTTTCTCTTTCTGATTTTTCAAGAATAAATAGAAGATAGCACTTCTCGGCCGTGGGAAGATCGAGATAGAAGACTCGAATACCACCGCTGGTACCTTTGCCCTTTGCTCCAACTCGAATTTTTCTAAGTCCACCAGTTCCCTGAATGACATCGCCGGAATTTGGATCCTCGAGAATAAGGTTCTGAATCCTTTTTAAAAGTTCATCATCATGAAGCTGTTCGACTTTCTGCCTAAAATCCTCGGACTCAACGAAAATGCGCTTCATTTAAGTATCGGCAGTCTTTTAGTACTACTCAATAGTATACTAATAAATAGTACATATCAAGTGACTTCCGCTGGCCTCGCTGTTTCAGAAAGGCGCATTGGTCGTCAATACGTTAGAATCCCGCTCCGTGTATATGGGTTACTGCGACCTTTGGATGGCTGCTGCTTTGTTTGTCGTCGATTGGGTATGGGTTTTACAAGCCCTGTTGGCGCAGTTCCGATCGGCGGAATTTAGCTATTGAAAAGTGTCAGGCGCGAGGCCGGGCAAATCCTCATAACCGCTCTTTTGAACGGGGCAGCAGGCCTTTCTGCTCTTTCGCCTGACACCAATACTCTAGCGAATCGCTGCGCCACGTGGTTGTAGCTACGTTCCGCATAGGACCCTCCCTTTTTTAGGTTAAGAGGCCTATCGGCGTCGCACGTGGCATGTGTGGACACGGGCGCAATGCGTGTCAGTCTGACTGATTCACTTTTTTGAATTTAATGTGTGTCCTGAGGTGCCACTGCCAGTTGATATTCTAGCGTCGGACAATCGAGGAGGCCAAGTGGCTGAAACAATCACGATCAGTACGACGACTTTGCTCCTGATCATTTGGCTTGTGACGGATCCGCCAGATATTTTCGGAATCATTAGCTTACTATTCTGGCTTTTGTTGGCACTTTTAAAGTTCATGTTTCAAATGCTGTTCACAACCTTTGGCGTTGTTGTCGCCTTGATCTCGTCGTTCTTCATTTGGGGACATGGTGGTCCAATGTTCATTCTCTGCTCAATTGGTGTCTTCGGACTGATCGGCCTAGTCTTAAGCTATTTGTATCCGCATACACCTAAGGAAAATGACCAAATGGAAGTGAAGTCATGATGCAGTCACTCGACACCGCACTCCATTTAACCTGCGAGACGTATTCCAGCGGCGCTCAGCTGCGGGACTATCCGCGGTATTCGCGGCATTTGATTGGTGCGATGTATTGTTGGCTTTTGAAGCTTCCGGAAGTTCGATTTCAGGAATTTGTGGTGAACGCGAATTCTGGCGACTTTTCTGCCGCTCTTTTGGCAGGCTTCAACCCTTTGGACGAACATGAAAGTCGATTGCGAAAGTGCATTGAGGGATTTCTACCACGATTTTCTTACGATCACGGTCGACTGGCGAAAAACGTCATCGAAAGTGTTCGATCCGCAGGTCTTCGAGATCAAGCATTTGAGTATGTGTTTAGACTTTTCGATCAAACAGTAAATAGCCGAGACGATCGGGAAGCTTGGGACATAGCATGCCGAGCACTTTGCAGACTTCCAGAAAACGAAGCCTAGCCTTCAATCTGCTAGAAATTTTAGGGTGCAGAAGTGAATTTACTGTCGTTCCGGTGCGCACGTCAGAAAGTGGGCATTCTTCCGCACGGGGATGAAGAACTTCCATCAAACATGGGGCTCAGGTCGAAGGTATGGCGTGGGCAGGGGGCAGGCGAGCGGTCCCTGGTTTGCTCTACCGGTGGCTCTATGAAAAACATGAATTTGCTTTCAGGTCTTATTGCGGCGTTTGCGGTTCCGCTTGTGGCGTCTAGTGCCCAGGCCTACGGTGGAGATAAGTATATAGACGATGCTCAAACGAGGCTTAAGCCAGGCGTTTACCAGGGTAAAGTCGGGCGCGGCCAAAACTGCACGGTTCGCGTGAACCTACAAAAGAACGGCAAAGAACGCCGCTACTCGGTTGAGATCACGCCGACGCTGACGTCATACGCAACCGACAACGGACCGACCATGATTTCGTTTTCGTCGCGCGACGCACGCGTTCTTAACAACGACAATGGCGCGCACGCGGTGTCGAATTCTGGTGATGACTATTTGGTCTTGGGAATTACACCAGTCAAAGGCGGAACGTTTATTCGAGCCTACGTGAAGCGCGGACCAAGTTTAAAAACTGCTGAATGCACGATCTAGGCGACTGCACGATCGAGCTCAATAATTGATTTACTTTTTACCGAAGGAGCTTTTATGAAAAACCAAACGAAAATGCGCGCAGCCACGATGGCGTTGGCCGCTATCGCATTACTATCAGGAACGGCGAACGCAAGCGCCGATCAATCGGAAGCGAGCGGATACAAACCACCTTGTTTCGACGTCGCAGTCGCTGTTTTTAAAATTAAAGCGCGCGACGTGGCAAAAGATTATATGCCAAGACTGAAAGCGGAAACTTACGCCGCTCCTGGTATTGATGAAAACACCCCGTACGTGATGACGCTTGAAGACGACGGTCAGAACGCGCGAGCTCGTCGCAAGCAAATCAAAGATGGCTACTTGGTTGCCGGAGACATGATGGTTCCAGTTTTTGCGCACATCGATGATGAAACGAAAGAAAAAGAAGGCATCATAATGGAAGGCAACATCGCGCAAGCCGGAATTTTAATTGCTCGCTGTAGCATGAAAGACCCGAAAGCTCTTGAAAGAATTTGGTGGCAACAGGACGTTGTGGCAAAGTAACGGTCAGCGAGGTGGCGATGAAATTTTTTAAAGATCTTATCGCATTCATAAAAGAAGTGGCGAAGGATGAGCGCATTCCGGACCGCGATAAAGCTTTGCTGGTTGCACTCGTCGCTTTGGTCGTATCGCCCTTTGATATTCTTCCCGATTGGATTCCTATTTTCGGGATGCTTGATGACATTGTAATCATCGCGATTGTTTTGGACTATCTGTTCAATCGCCTAGATCAAGACATTCTGCTTTCGCATTACCCATGGGGAATGAAGAGCTTTATCAACGTCAGGCGCGTGGCGAGAGTGATCTCGCTTCTTACGCCTGCGTTGATCAAAGACCGAATTTGGAAGTTCCAACCTTCGATCTATAAGTCCTAGTTAGATTTCATTGGCGCAGTTTTCACCTGCGTCGCTTCCATTTTTAGTTCTTTCACTTGTTCTTTCATCTGGCGCGCCTGCCATGCAGCGCGGTCGGCCGCGTCGCGAGCTTTTCCTTCTTTTACGACTTTCGTCATTCCTGCGGGAAGTGGCTGATCAAGAATCTTTACGATTCCGGCTATCCGGTTCACGTTGGAAATGTAGTCCGTGATCAACAGTTGGTTAGATTCAATCAATGCCGTCATTTCGCCATCTTTTGACGGAAGGATGCGGAGATTCTTATTTATTTCGGTCACGGGAATGTGGTTCAGAGTCATGATCAAAGTCACATAACGCTCGGGCTTTACTGATTTAATTTCTGTCAAAGTTGGGATCGAACTTCGTTGCGCGTTTCGTGAGGCCATGACCACATAACGATCGGCGTGTTCGATGATCGCATAGCCATTCAGCGCAAGCGATGTCGAAAGAAGATCAAACGCTTCATCAAGACCAACGGGCTCTGGAGCAAAGACAGAAACTTTACCGCGAACTCCCGGATCGACGACGAAAGTTTTCTTCGACGCTTTGGCGAAGGTCTCAA
Source organism: Deltaproteobacteria bacterium (assembly GCA_017302795.1). Lineage (GTDB taxonomy): Bacteria > Bdellovibrionota > Bdellovibrionia > Bdellovibrionales > JAMPXM01. The sequence goes on from JAFLCB010000011.1 coordinate 122,884, forward strand.
TCATCTCACCGACTTCTTGGTCTTTATGCTTGAGAGTGATTTTGACTGACTTATCGAACGTTTGTGGTTCAAAGGTAGAAGCGACAGAAAGACTTGCAGAAACCAAAACGGCCGCGACGGCGATGCTAAAGACCTTTTTTATTGAAGACTCCTAATGATGGTGTAAACGGATGTTGTAAGCGATGCATGTTGTGATCGGTGTCAGGGATAAACGGTATCTGGCACCAATTGATTCGGCGAGTCCGGCTGCATCGAGTTGAATCCGTTGCCGGAAACAGCGAAATAGGCTATAACCGGTGCCGATGCGAAAAGGCTCGCGCATAACACACTTCGGAGGCTCCAAATGGTCGTAAATTCAAGTTCGCCACGGTTTCTTCGCCAAGAAGGTGTCATCGCCGGAGTTGCTGCCGGGATCGCTGCGGACTTTAAAGCAGATGTGATCCTAGTTAGGATCGCTTGGGTAGCGGCTGTTTGTTTGGGGTTTGGATTTATTCTTTATCCGATTCTTTGGATCGCGCTGCCAAAGGCTTCTGACCCGAATTTAGGTAACGAAGGCCGCTTGATGGGCGTTTGTAACCAAGTCGCACGCCGCTGGGGTCAACCAGTCGGTCTGGTCCGTCTTCTTGCTCTCGCGGTTTTCCTGATGAGCGGCGGAACAGCGATCTTTGGTTATTTGCTGACGTACTTAATTCTTGGCAAAGACGCCTCTGCCCCAGCCACAAAGTAACCTGAAAGAAGACCGGCGGTTCACCCGGCTATTTTCGTACACAGTACACTTTGCCGCTCACGAATTTGTGGACGCTCTCTTTTGACCAATCCCAACCCGTCTGACAATCTAACCCTTTGAATCGGTGGAATTCTGGTGGATTCAATGCTCGACCTGAGGGTACAAGTGCGATTCGGGTTCCGACGCGCGTGTCCGCGAAAAAATCATCATCCAGGGCTGACCAATTATCGGTCTTAAACCAAAGGTAGGCCAAAGAGCGCAGTGAGCTTAAGAATTTCTTGTCGAGAAGGTCGTTTTTAGAACCGCTAAAGTTTAAACACAGCGTCGCTTCTTCTACTTTTTCCAAACCCAGTAACGAATCCTTTCTCGCCACGAAATTAGGAATCTGCACGTAGTTTGACTTTCCAGTTTCACCGAGGTCACACAAGACAATTCTCCGCAGCGGAGATGTCCTCATGCTCAAAAAAGTTCCAGCGTGGATGGTCACCGGTTGTGCTGGGTCAGAGACAAGAATGAGTTCTTCAAGATGAGGCAGTTCGCGCAAGGCCATGTAGTCGAGCAAATCGACGTTGTGCAGCTCAAGATACTCTAGCATCTTGAATTCTTTCTTGGCGGCCCGAGCGAGCAAAGCGTTTTGGTTCCATTCTGTACTGAGACGCTTAATTCCGGACCACACTTGGCGATCAAGCTTGCGCCATTCGGGCACAATGACGTTCATCTTGCCAAGCTTGAGACTCGCAAGATCGCTGGGAACGATTTTCTCGATGGCTTCATCCGCACGAAACTCGATTGAGCGCAGCTTACCGAGCTCTTCGATAGAAATCTTGTCACAAGCAGCGCCCCCGAAAGCCCGCTCAAGCGCTCCGCGCATTGCAGCTGAGCGACTACAGACGCGCGCGCGATCAATTTGCGAACTTAACTGATATCTCCCATCGTCAAGTCCGCAAAGATTCAGATACTCATGCAGCACGAGGCGACGCTTTTCAAAGCCTTCGTCGATCGAATCCCATGCAGACTGGTTGACGACAATTTCGGGTGGAGTTTTACTCGAGTGATTAAGTTTGGGGTGATTGATGGCGTCCACGATTTCGCCGGATTTAATATCCTTAAGAGTATCAGTCGTGCTTCGAGGATTGCCCTCTCGAGCTTCACCGTATCGATTCCGACGACGGGTCGCTGCTTAAGGTCGGACAAAAGTTGATGTGCGATCGATACAAAGCTGGCGGCGCGAGCGTCGCCTCCATGACCTGTCTCGTGTCCCGCATGGCCTGTGGCGGTGAGAACTAATGCAAAATATAGCGCAAAATATAGCGCAAGAATTCTGCTGCTGTTTTTCATAGACTTTCCCTTTGCTGCGTCAGCGGGAATAATTGTATTGCCAGCCGATACACCTCTTTTTTTTCGCCGCCTTCGAGGTAGGCGCAAAGTCGCCGGCGAAATATCCGAATTCTTCGATTCGCTTCTATGATCCGCCTCGGGTCAGCGACCATTGTCATCCCTGAAAAATCAGAAGCAACAAACCACGCAGTGTCATCAAGTTTATCGAGGACGTCACTTGCGAGTTGCAGAAACTGTCGGTTTGTACGGCGAACACCAAGGTTGCGAACTCTATCGGTGGTTGTAAACTGGCGTCCGCTTGCGCGCAGCTTACCTTGGGCCGTTCGGTCAAGAAGCTGAAGTCTTTCGAGGCGTCTCACGGCCGCCTCTGCCTCAGTTTTCGTGATGCCAAGTCGCTCCGAAATCCAGGCAATTTCGGATTTGAATCCGCGAGTTTCTGCAAGTGATAAAACGGCGAAGTGGTACCAATCAGAAAGCAAAGCAATTTGATCGGCGTCAAGCTGCGTAAACGATACTTCACTTGGCTGCTGGTCGGAATTCTCGGTGTTTAAACTTGCTGCCAGCAGAGGTTTATCTACTTGTAGTCGCCGCATAAGATGTGCTGCCGCCTTTTTTGAAATCGATCGTCTTCCGTTGAAAATGCGAGAAAGCGTCGCCGCACTGAGCCCCAGAAGTTTGGCATACGCCCGAAGTGAAAATCGCGGATTTCGCGCCCGCTTTTCGTCAAATTCGTTTTTCAAAAGCGAATAGAGCTTGCGCTGCGGAAGATTCGAGAGCGGAGGTCGCGTGGATTTCATCATGGGTGTCATATGAGACCCGACCCTAGTCTGAGCGGACAGCTGTTGCCAATTTGAAACGCAACAGATTGTTGCGTTTTGAAAGGTTTCCTTTTGACCCGAACGTCCGCAGACGGCAGTAGCTATCTGAAGCACTAGACGTCTAATCAAGGAGCTCTTCTATGACCCGTCGCGAACTGATCACCAAACTCGGAAGCCATGGTCTTGCCTTTGGCCTGATGGCCCATACTTGGCCGGCGAAGGCGGCACCTCCCGCTCGCCCAACAGGCAATGTGGTCTTAATCACAGGAACAAGTTCAGGCTTTGGCGAGCAAATGGCATTGCGCTTCGCTCGCGCAGGAGATCGCGTCTATGCAGGTCAGCGAAATCTCTTGAATGCAGCAGGTACCGAGCGTCCAGAGGCGCGGCGTCTGCGCGACCTTGCTCGCAGCGAGAACCTGTTTCTCGAAATCCTGTCGCTTGACGTATGCCGCGATACTGACCGCTCTGCAGCCGTCGCTGAAGTCCTGAAGCGCGAAGGACGTATCGATATATTGATCAACAATGTGGGCATAATCGCTTTTACGGCGATTGAAACTGCGCCGACGGCACTGTGGCGCCTGCAGATGGAAACCAATGTCTTTGGCCCGATGGATCTCGCCAGCCGGGTTTTACCCGCAATGCGAGCGCAGGGCTCAGGCCTGATCATTACTGTGAGTTCACGTGTTGGACGAATCACGATGCCCGGAATCGGACTGTATGCCGCAAGCAAGTTTGCGCTCGAGGCCGCCGTCGAGGCCGCGCATTACGAGAACACCCCTCAAGGAATTTCGTTCGCGATGATTCAGCCCGGAGCATTCGGTACCCGTGTGAACGCCAATGCCGTCCAGCTTTATCGCGACTTCACTTTGCCGCTCCTGCTTCGCGAGCGACCGGAAGGGGAATTGCACCATCGTCAGTTTCTGGCTATTCTGGAGCGCAACTTTTCAAGCACTCCTGCGCGCGATCCGGCCGAAGTGGCGGAACTAGCATTGCAGATAGCACGCCTCCCTCGAAGCGCACGCGTTCTGCGCTATCCGGTTGGCGACGCCTGGGAGCGCGATTCCCTTGAGCGCCTGAATCAAACGCTCGCACCCTTTCAAAAAACTGCTGTCGAGGAAGCCGGCTACGCCGATTGGTACGGCCCCTGACTTCGAGATCATCCTGCCTATTGGCTAACAATAGGTATAGCTTGTGAGGATCTACGTTTTTCGATCCAAAAGTACGGCGACTTGCGAGCCGCCGCTACTGACGTTGACCTTGAGGCTTTTGTTGGTGGCTCGGGACATCAGGCCACCGACTTCGAAGTGTTGAAATCTTCCTTTGTTCCAATCAAATTGAACAAAGACGCCAAGGTCCGCGATCGCTTGTTTCGGTCGCGACAATATTCCATCTAACTCGATGAGATTAAGCTTCGTTTTTTTCTGGACGACCCATTCGTGCCGCCGGTTTTTCGGAATCCGCGCTAGCTGGCGAACAAGGTCTTGATTCATATAAACCTGCGTCCCGCCACAGCCGTCCGTGTATTTAAGTACGGCATCTTTCTTTAGCTCGGACGGGGTCTTCAGCGTTTCTGATAGCAATTCGGCTGGCAAAATCGATGTGCCAAGCAGGTTTGATTGGCCAAGGAGTTTTTTCCGTAAAAGCGGATCATCGAGTAGCGTAAGAATTGTTTTGGCGGCGACAAGGCCAGTCAGAAATGGTCCGTACTGAGGTGTCTTTGAGCGAACTATATTTCGGTAAAGCGAGTGTCCGTCTTGGTAGTCACTCAGCGTGTAAGCGAAACTAAAGTTAATCGAATCCGGAAACCAGTTTCCGCCGATGGCCGTTCGACCACCGATCAGCTTTACAGATTTCTGTTGTAGCAAGCGTGTGTCGTCTTGATCGGGTTCGAGATCAAGTCCGAAATCCGTCGGCGAAATAAGCCGAATTTTCGATCCCATTTTCTCGCCGGTTTTGACGAGATATTCTTCATCCCAGTTATAGCTATCGTACTGAATACGTGCGACTGACTTTCCTAGGCGCTGCATGTTTCGAATCTCGGCCGCCGCAGTATCAAGACTCTTAAAACGACCTCGAAACTGAGGCAGCAAATCGATCAGCGTTTTTTGAAAGAAAGTGGATCTTGCTAGACCATCAAAGCCGATTTCGTTTAATTCCAAAAGTTGAGGTGGATTGCGCGGGTCGGGCGGGTCGACGATGGCCATATCGAAGCGGTAGCTTCCAGTGATACGACCATTACGATATTTAAGCACTTCAAGATTGTCGAGCAGATGATCGCGGATCGGGCCGCGCGGAATAATGGCGCGGATTTCATTTTCCGGAAGCGACAAAAGCTTCAAGGTAAACTTCGTTACGAGATAAGCCGTTCGCTTTATGCTCTGAAGGTAAGATACTGGAAGAACGCGAGGTCGGATCGAAAAGTCATCATCCGTGATTCCCGGCAATTCGGAATCAACGAACGCGTTCCAAACTGCAATTTTCATATCTTTATCGCAGGCTTTTTTTATCTGTCGATCCAGCGCGCGACCGGGGCGTTCGAGATGATAATTGAAGAACTTCATATCGAAATATTTTAGGATTTTGCAGAAGTAAGTGTCACTTCAGTTTCGTCAGAAGTGGATGCGCTAGACAGAGGGCGGGTCGAACTAATTGGGCTCGTACTCGCTTCAGAAAAATCGCTAACAAGAGGCGTGCGATCAAAAGGCTCTCTGCTGTTAGAAATGTCGCTTAAATTTTGATAGCACCCTGACCTTGGTCCATACCTTTTTGATACAATTTGGTCGATAAGTCCGTGTGGTGTGTATCCGGTTTTCGATACTCTTATTGTCGTTTCTCGTACCGGCTTTGTCGCCGGTGCTGGCTGGTGCTCAGACGCCAAAGAGCATCGAAGAGTGTATACGCGATTTCGAAGCGCTTCGCGCGGCTTTGCGTGGTGGTCCGTCGGCGGAGACTCAAGCGACGAAGCTCCTCGCGATCCAAGCGATCACAGAGCGCGTTGAATTTGGAAGGCTTACCGACGTGCGGGAGCTTGATCGGGCCGACGCGATGGGGCTTGGCTTTTACAAAGCGTTTTCGGCAAAGCTTGATGGACAGAAGGTGTTTGCGAAAGTTTCTTACTTAAAGCCTGGTGAGGCACGGGCGGGAATGCGCAAAGCGGAACACATTCGAAATGAAGCAGCATGGGTCAAACGGTTAAGTGAACTTGGGATTGGCCCAAAGTTTCATGGCCTTTCTTCTTACGAAGATCGATATACGATTGTGACGGAATTTGTTGAGGGGCTACATTTTGACCGACAAGTCGCGATCGTCTCGCCGGAATTTAAACCGACTAAGCAGCTTTTAGAAAGTTTAGAAAATATCCAACGAACTCTTGAAAAAGAGGGTGTTGTTTCCACGGATCTTCAGCTGCGCATTTCTCCGACCCGCGCGTGGGTCATTGATCCCGAAATGTTCGCGCCTGCAAAAAGCCAGGAGGAAATCTATAACTCCCAAGCTTATCTCAGAGACCTGATCGACTATGTCCGCATGATGGTTGCAGACTAATCAGCTTGCTTTTTTTATTCGCGACGGTTTTCTTAAAAGTGCTTTTTAGAATGCGACTGTTGAATGGTTTTTGAACGTCGACGGCACACTGCCTTCGGTGATCTGTGCGATTTCCTCAGGTGAGCCAAGGTAATGGCGGGTAACGAGGTCTTTCATGTCTTTGGCCTCAGAAAGCCATCGCTCCTTCAGCTGGTCGTCGTCTTCTCGTAAGGCGTGAATGTTGAGAGGCTGATCGATCGCCGGGACCGAACAGCCGATATGGTCACCCATTGCGTTCATCGTGATCATTTGCGCTGCGAGCACCGTGGCATGATGAACGTCGCGTTCAACACCTAGACTTGTGTGGCCTTTGCCAAATACCAATTCTTCGGCCACAAGACCGGCAAGGAGAGTTTCAATGACCGAAAGTAAATGAGCTTTGGTTTGAAACTCGGTCATCGGGAAGACCACGCGGGGACCACCACGATGCCAAGAAAGAGGACCGACCAAAGTTTTAACTGGCAGAATACCTTGGGAAGTGATGCCGACCACAGCGTGGCCGGCTTCATGAACGGCAAGAAGATTTTTGAACTCTTCTGACATCGTGATTTCGGGAAGTTTTTCTTCGCGCGTTTGAATGCGATTTGCGATTGTTACCACTTTTCCGCTTTCACCTTTTCCGGTAGCGGTCAGCATTTGCCCGTTGAGCTCGTATCTGACCTTCAGTTCTCGTACGTTTCCTTGCAGTGCTTCTATCAGCCAGTCCGCGATGCGAGATTCGATAAGCTCTTTCAACGTGGATAGCACTGGCCGTGCCCCCTGCGAAGGAATCACGCCTTCTCGGAAGATCAATTCGACGATCGAATCATCAAAAATGATATTTGCGTTGAAGCTTGTTTGCATCCACTTTCCGATTTCAGCAAGCTGCGCGCGAATGATCTTTCAGTTTAGACTGAGTCATAGAAAGTCGCTCTTCGCGAGCCTTCATGGATTCCAACGACGTGCTGGACGGCCCGTTTGGTTCCGAGTTTTTGCGACTTCGCTCGATCGCGTCGAGCAAATGTCGAATGGGTTTTGTGGCCGCTGGCTTGATTTCTGTTTCGTTAAATTCTTGTGACATATCGAGGCTTTTTGGACATTTGGCGGGATCTGGAGGAGTCCTGATTTGTCGGGCCCAAAGCCGCGATTCGGTTTTTCGTGAAAAGGTGGCCGGTATCCAACGACTATGGTAGGTGGGGTGGCCGGACTGTGGTAGGTGGTGCCGTGTCTCGGTCGAAAAACTTAGGAGTGTACAATGTTGAAATCAGCAGTTTTTATGGTCCTTGTTTCCTTTTTAGTGGGTCCAGCGAAAGCGTCGCAGGCTTCCGTACTTCCAACGGTCGATTACGTTGATCTGAAGCAGTACGTCGGCAAGTGGTACGAAGTCGCAAGTATACCAGCCTCGTTTCAAAAAAAATGCGTGAAGAATACGACTGCTGAATATCGCGCCCTTGATTTTGATCGCATTGACGTCATCAATACATGTGAAAAGGCGGACGGCACGTTGAACGTTGCCAATGGCATTGCCCATGTCGTGAACAAGGAGACTCAAGCCGAACTTAAAGTTTCGTTTGTTCCGTTTTTCAGTTTTTTTGGCTGGTTTGCAGGACAATACAAAGTTCTAGCCCTTGGTGATCAATACGAATACTCGGTGGTCGGTGACGACACTCGAGGCTTTGGCTGGATCCTTTCTCGCACGCCAACGCTTCCGCTCCAGACTTTGGTTTTATTGGAAAAGAAGATCACGGCAGCAGGCTATGATTCGTGCCAGTTTTTGACTTCTCTTCAGGACGGTGGCGCTTATTCCGAGCGACTTCCGCTTTGTGAATTAGTAAAGTAAGGGCATGACGAAATTTGAGCGTGTGACAAGAATCAATGAAATTGTCGCACGCCTAGGCCGAGCAACCCCACAGCTAGTTGTAGAAAAAATCGCAACTAGTCTTGCACCGGATGTGAATTCTGAAAACTTGCGGCGCAGCGTTTATCGCGACCTAAAAGAATTGGCGATCGCGGGCCGTCTTGCGGTCGAGTATTTCTCGGCAACAGGGGCAAAACTGGAATCCGAACCGGCGGAATCGGATAAGAAAAACTTCCGCGTGGAGTATTTCGTTCCCAATCTAACATCCAAAACAGTTGGTTGTGAAATTCTCGAAAGTCACGGTGGCCAGTTATTGTTTGGTCCGGGGCCATCAGTAAACTGGAAAGTTTCTGAATCGATGCCGGCGGCTGATTTAAAACAGGCATCGATTGTCATCGAAGCTAGAGGCGGGGAATTTCTGACTTTATCCGCAGCGCACAGTGAACTTCCGTTTAAGATTGTTCTTGCGAGAAATCCTGATGACGGGGCCGTCGACCCATCCGTGTTGACCGACTTAACAAATGCTTTTGGCGAGCGCTTTGGGTTATTGCTTATGGATGAACGTCATTTGTCTCGTGCGATCGGTCGCGATCGTCTTGGTCATCTTGTGATTGAATTTGCAAGTACACCTGGGACCTTCAAAGTCCGAGATCTTGGCTCAACGGGAGGGACTTTTTCAACACCGCTAACCGCGGCCGTTTTAAAGTTTATTTCCAAGCGCACCATCGAAAGCCGCGCCATGGCGACTTTGATTCCGGGCGACTCGTCATTATTTAACTCGCTGACTTGGCAGAAAATTGAAACAGAAGCCGAATTTCAATCGTCGATTCTTATCAAAGCAGGAAAAGCCTTGTTGGCGCTGGTGTAAACTACAAAACTTCCTCGCCCCACGAATTGGCTGCGCAGGCACAGCGAGGCGAAGCGGCCATTGAGGCGAATCGTATAAAATACGAATCTCTTTTATCTCGCGTAGAAGTTTCGCCGGGAACGATGGATCGGTATATGAGTCGAAGCTCTGGTCTGACTGGCGACCAAACGAGGTCTAGGTTGAACACCCGGGCGTGCGAAGTCGCACTGGTCCCTGTTGACTAGCGCTGCGCAGTTCGTAGACCGTAAAGAGATGAAAAAGACAAAATTCATTCTTTCCGGGGTAGGGATCCTAATTTCGGTCGCATCTGTTGGTGAGTCTTTTGGGGCGTCTCCTGGGGCGTCTCCTGGGGCTACCCAGGAGGAACCTTCTAATTGGGTTTTTCAAATGCGAAGTCTTGAACGTACTTTAGTAGATGCCTATCCGTATTTCTTTACGGAGTCCGCTTTTCGTGACGAGAAGAATCGAAAGAACGTCGATTTTCATTTAAGAAACTTTAAATCCTCTATTCATGATCTGCCTGTGAAAGCGGGCGAAGGACTTCTTGGAGCGGATCCGCTGATCCGAGGTTCGCGGGCGCGAATGGAATTGTTGCTAGACCGATCTATCAAGTCGTACACAGAAAAAGATTTTGCAGTTTCACAGGCGTCAGTTCAGTCAGCGATCTATCAATGTGTGGCCTGCCACACAGCGCAGGGGCGGGGAAAGCGGTCGACGAAAATAAACGACGAAATGTTTAGGATCCACACTCCGACGATACAGAAGGTGACAAGCCTGATAGCAATTAGGCAGTTTGAGGGAGCGTTGAAGGCAATTGAGTTTGCAATTCAAGGGAAAATGAAATTTCAAGATTCATCCGAGCAGATGTCGGTACTTCCTAAAGTGCATCTCCTGCTTTCTCTTCGGGCGATGGACGATGAAGACCGCGCTTTGAAAATGCTCACGCTGCTGCAAACAAAAGGTTCCAAAAACGTCAACGATGCAGCCAAGAAAAAGGCCGCACAATGGACGTCCGATTTGCTTCAATGGCGTCAGTTCCTAGGGAAGACGTCGCCAGAAAAATCATCAGTCGAGAAATTAAGATGGCTCGACCAAAAAACATCGCGAGCGGGAATGGATGCCGACGCCGCTTATGTGGTTCTTCTTCTAAGATCCTCGGTCTTGCACGGCACTTTGGTGAACGATTTAAAGCCCGAGAGTTTTGCCAAATCCTACGAAGATCTTGCAGAGACTTATCAGAAGCTTGGACTTCCTTTTCTAAAAGAGCTTACGCATCTTTATTTCGATTCATGTGCAAAGTTACCGGCGACGGAGGCCGGTAAGCGTTGCATTACCAAGCTTGCAGAAAAGATTTAAAAATAACTAGCGCTCGACTTCAAATTCGACACGGCGATTCGCTTGTCGACCTTGATAGTTTCCGTTACTAGCTACTGGGCGAGATGGCCCGAAGCCGAGAGCGTCGATTTTCGACGCATCGAAACCCTCTTTTTCGACGAGATAGTTTTTGATCGAATTTGCACGGCGTTGGCTTAGTTCCATGTTGTAAGCCTTGCGCCCCAAGGAATCCGTATGGCCTTCGATCGTCAGTTTTTTGAAACTCACTCGCTTAAGTTCTTTTACAAGTCCCGAAAGAATTCTTGGATAGTCGTTAATCATCTTATCGGAATCGAATTCAAATAAAATGCTTCCCACACTGAACCGTTCTCGAGTGCCGTTTGCACCTCGAGATTTCACTTCAGCACCTGATTTCCACACTGGCCCGAATGTGTAGTTGAGACCCGCATAGACACGCCAATCTGGGGAGGAGACACCTTGTTTAAGTTCAGTCCCGGCCCCGGCGTGCAGAGATAACTCTTGCGAGATATCTTGTTTAATTCCGGCAAGTGCTTCTAGAGAAGTGAGATTGCGCGACGGGTTGGTGCCTTGGCTTCCTAGCGGAACAGCGCCGAAAACCTCGCCAATGAATTTCGTGTCGGTTTCTTCGAGCAGGTAGCTGATCGCAGCCGAAGCGATAAACTGATCGCCCATCGGTTCGATAAACGATCCAGCGATCGGTGTGCCGGGGCTTCTTTTTCGAACCCCAATATTGAAGGCCGTGATCGTTCGAAGATTCCAAAGATAATCACCGGCAAGTTCGAAGTTCAATGTGGGACCAGAGTCATTGCCTGCATATGGGTCATTTCGAATACGCTGAAAGTTCGTGCTAACGACCGTTGCGACACCGAACTTGGGTCCTTCAAGAAATCTCCATTTTGCGTTGGCGCGAATTTCGGTGCTGCCGGTCGAAACGAAGTTTCCTCTCACTCCGGTTTCATTGTCGATCGATTGCGTGATCAGGGCGGGGAAGCTGAAACCAATATCCAGACGAGGTAAAATTCCGACGCCGAAATTGAGATCTGAACTCGTCAACGAGTCGTTCAGATCTGTTCGGCTTTGTACCCCAGTATCGACGTAGGGTAGCGAGTTGACCGCCGTGTTGAGAAACGCACCGAGGTTTACGATTCCGGGTTCGAGAGTTTTGGATGAATGAACGGTCGCGAAGTCGAGGCCGTTGGTAATCGGATTGAAATTCTGGGTTCCGGCGCCAACAATGTTGGCGTCCGATCGTGGCGTGTAACAAAACAAGAGGCCCAGTGCGAGCATTGAGATCTGGTATAAGGATAAAGATTTTCGCATATGGTCGCCTGCTCCTTTTAGTGTTGGAGCTTCGACCCTAGCTTAAAATGTTATTTGGAACAAAGGTTGTGTCCCGATGAAAGTTCGAAGTTCTCTGCCTTCAGCGGACGCCAGCCGCGTTCGAGCATCCCAAGATAGGGAGCTTTTGCCACAGCGACCGCCGAATTTGTAGCGGGTTTGAAGAAGTATTCGTTTCCTTCGGCCCGGCATTCCTTTTCTGCTAGGGAGCCTGACGTGCCGTCGACCTTTCTCCACATCAACGTTAACGCGATATGATAGCGAGGTCCTTCGAAGTAGGTCAGCCGCATTGGAAGGCGAAGGTCCTTTGTCATGGCAATGGATTTCGACGCACAGCCGAGTTTTGTTTGATGCGCCCCCTCATTTGAGATGAGCGTGGATTCTTGTGCTTGCTCGGTGAGGAACAAAGTCGAGCCGTCGTCTGATAAAACGGCTAGTTGGTAAAGGCCCTCCGGCTCGTCAGAAGCAAGCTTCAGTCGGCTTTTTAATTCCAGTGCGAACCATTCGGTTAGCAGCTCGTCGTCCTCATTTACGAGGGCTTTACCGTCAGCCGAGGTGAAACCCGTATCGAACATTCTTGTCGGTACATCGACTTTGTTCAGAAATAAATCAGCGTCGATCCTGTAACCAAGCCGAATCAGATCAAGGCTTGAATTAGGCTTAGATTTACTTGCGACGGGCCAGGAGTGGATTGTGCCTTTGAGACCGCTGAGCGGGGACACGACGTTGCTCGGGTCAAAGGGATCGCACACCACCGGAGTTCCATCCTGGCCAACCAGACCTTCGACTTTGGAATTTGAAATATCGAATTTCGCAGCTGAACAGGCTCCCAGTCCGCTGCCAAACAGGAGATAAACAACGATCGCGATAATTCGGCTGGGTGTGACGGTTTCCATGGGTCTACTTCACCACGCTGATTTTAAAACTTTAAAACTGTGACGTTCTCTTCACAATCTATGACCTAGTGGCAGTGAAAAAGTCCTGTACACCGCAACGGCTGAGTTCGACGATGGTGAGGGCGCTGTTAATCTTGTGCACATGTTGGGTTACATAAAAAGCAACTGAACAGTGGCAAACGGTTGCGCCACGACAACAATCGATGTGACAAAAGTTCTCATCAGGAGCAGAAGGATCATTTTGAGACTGAGCTTCGGGCAAGCGCCTTCTAGGTTGCGAAAATTAGACGACGCCGTTAGCGTAAAGCAACTTCGACACCTTGGGGCTAAAAAATGAATCTTCGTCTTAGATTGTCCAATGTAATTTGGTTGATGTCTTTCGCATCACTTGCGCTGGTTACACAGGGCTACGCCGAATCGTCCGATGTGAAGCTGAAAGTCCTCATGCATTCGTTTATGACTGAAATGGAGAAACTTCGTCCCTATCTGTCAACGGAAGAAAGTTTTGGAAATCCCAAAGCCCAGAAGACCATGACGGCAGCGATCGAAATGCTTCAGCACAAAGCGACAAGTGACACGCCAGAAACCATCGAAAAAAATTCTGGCTTTCGATTGAACTACGGGATGTTAAAATATCATATTCGAAAAACGAAAGAGGCTTATGACCTGGGGGCACTAGAGCTTGCGCGCCAAAATTTGAACGCGACTGGTGCCATTTGCCTTGGTTGTCACTCGCAGCTCCCGAAACAAGACGGAAAGCCGGTTTTAGTTTGGGCTCAGCTAGACAAGTCGAAAAAGTTAACGCTTGAAGCGGCCGAATATCTTTTTGTCATGCGGAACTTCGACGGTGCGCTAGCAGCCTATGATGAATTGGTGCAGGGTTTTCCGAAGAATAAGCTTGAAGCCAGTCAGCTTCCAGAGCTTTACCGAAGAAAACTGGCTCTTCTGGCGCGGGTTCAGCGTGATCCGGCTTTCGCAATCAAGAACCTAAACAAAGACCTTTCGAATGCGAAACTTCCGGCTGATATTCGGGAGGAATTGAAATCTTGGATCGGCTATTTCCAGCAGTGGCAGAAAGAATCCGTCAACCCAGAGTCGCTTTCCACGGAAAAGCTATTGAAATATGTGAAAGAGAATATCCCGGAAGGAGTTGATCGGCGAATTGCTCCTGCGGATCCAGAGGTCGTGCGCTACCTTCGCCTCTCGGGCTTAATTTACGAACGCCTGCTGCGTGAGCCGGGCACTGCGATCTCACAAGAATTGGTCTTCCGGCTTGCCTTGATTGAAAAGCAATTGTCCAAGAAGTACTGGTACTCTTTGCACCAGGCTTATCTGCGCGAGTGCATTATTGGCTTTCCAAAGTCGGTAACGTCCAAGCTCTGTTTTGATACCTATGCAAAAGATATTGAAGAGCAGTTTGCAGGTCGGTCGCAGATTCCGCCCGGCGCACAATCAACAATCGACTCTCTTAAAAAGTATGTCGAATAGTCACAAGCGGGTAGGGAAGGTTAGACTTTCAAGAGGGAAGCCCAGTCGTCTCCTTCGGCTACCTGTTTGATCGCTTGATTTCGAGTTTCTAGAAATTTTCTTAAATGGAGTTTGATGAAAGGGTCCGCTATGGCCCCAAGCACGCCGAGCGGACATTTGAATCGGAACACATCTCTCATTAGCGTGCCGCCGTTTTTCTTTTCAGAATGGCAACAAAAGCGGCGGCTGATGTCGAGCCGATAATTGCAGTGCAGGCACTAAAAACTGCCACCAAGGTCAATAACCCGAATTCATCAAACGTCAGAAGTAGGTAGCTAAGGATCAATGCCGCGGGAGTGACAACGGCTGCAATCGTCACCCCGACAGACTCGTGCTTGGGGGGCAAAAAAAAGAGAAAGAGACCGCTGATCGTGAACGATACTACGAGGATGACTAAGAGTGAAAGTTGCATGATGAGACGAATAGGCTCTTTACGCGAATCGGTCAATCAGGCATCGCACAGGGTGTAGCAGGTTTGATAATGGCTCTTTTTGGCGGTGTTGCCGGTCCAAAATAGGAAACTAGGTTTGGTGCCATTTTGGATGTCGAAAGTCTCAGTCATCCTGTCTGACAAAGTTCGGATGTACCGAACCTTACAACCGATCGATTCAGCTATGGATATAGAATTGCAGCGCCCGGCTTTGCGGGCACTGTGTGTTCGTTTGCGACTGAGAGGAAGGGCTGGGGCGATGATTTCATTTTGTTTAAGAGGAAAAATTCCCCGGTTCGTTCGAAAGTTGGGACGGGAGGCGGTCTTCGATTTGAATTAGCTATTTCGACGAGGAATTTTTCTTTTTTAACACCTAATTTGAAGAGGTCGGCACATGCCTAATTTTAAAGTTTTTAATGGTTCAAAATTGATTCTGGGTTTCATAACTGCTCTTGCGAGCAGTCAGTTTGCTTATGGCCAGGAGGAATCGGTTTTCAATAGAGACGAACTCGCACGGCGCGTCGGGCAGGGCAAACCTTCGGTCGGTGTCATGCTGGGAGTGGCAAACGCAGAAGGTGCATTCGAGAGCGGTATGAACTACGGACTGGAGGCGAGCTTTCAGTTTTCCGTCCCTTACAGCGCGATTCTTGAGCTAAGTGGATATTCGGCAGATCGAAGTACGTCTGAACCAGGACTGACCCGCACAAAATTACTGGCGAAAGTCATGTACAACTTCGCCGGAACAACTCCTGTAATTCGCTATAGCTACGCCGGCGTGGGATTGGGACCCATTTATGATAATGTGGGTGATGAGAAAAAGTGGAACGTTGGGCTTGCACCGCAAATTGGATTCGATATTCCGCTTGGCGACGAAGCTGCTAACTTCTCGCTTGGCGCAAATGTCGCGATTTTGCTAGTGACGGGCGGAAGTCCGAGTTCAACTTCAGCAAGCGGAGTAGCTAAGTACTGGTTCTAATTCCGGTGTCGACAAGTGCGGCGCCGCCTCGGCGGTACCGCACGGTTTCTTTAACACCGGGGTCAGTTGACTCTGACAAACGAGCCTTCGCATCGCATCTTTATACGTGAAAAGTTTTGAATCTTATCGAAGACATTCACAGTTGTCGGATCCACAGATCGCTCGTAGTATCGTCCCAGAGGCACTGGCGCGAGCATGCGTGTTAGTAGTTCCCAGGAAACTTCGTTCCACGTTACGACCCTCTGATTCAGAGCAGTCTCCAGTTTTTGCCCCATCAGCAAAGCTCGATCAACGTTTGTAACTGAATCGGCGTTCCAGCCCAAATGAGTCTTAACGCCTTGTGTCCAACGATGAGCAGACGAAAATCACCTTCACTTCCTGGTGCAATATCGACGGTGTAGCCCGAAATTATCTGAGCTTTGACGATCCCGTAGGTCCGCACAGTCGTTTCGTGGATGTAAGCACCGGAAACAAATCGGCGCAGAAGGTGCTCATCAAAATCTCGACGCTTCAGTACTCCGCGATTCAAGGCTGTCTCGAGTTTTCGTCCCCAGGTGGCGGCGAACTTGATGTTTTCCGAATCTGAATTGTAGCCCAGCTGAGATGTAAATCCCTCGGGGCCAAGAACCGCGAGGCGGAAATCACGACCGCTGGCGGGCATGATCGAAACCCGGTAACCGGTGATCGCTTGCGCCTGAAGGACCTGAAAGGCCTTTTCTGTTGAGGGCTCAGCATAGCCATTTCTTGGTGCATCAGCGACCAAACGTCCTAGCAAATGATTGGTCACGTCCGCCCATTGGACTGCGCCCGAATTCAGCGCAAGCTCAAGTTTTCGTCCCCAGGTCGCAGCGGTTTCAAGGTTCCTCGAGTCTGAGTTATAGCCAGTCATTCTTTGAATAGCGCCATCCGGACTGATCACGACCAGTGTGAAATTTCCGCCTGTCGCTGGGAGGATCGAAACTTTGTAGTCAGCCCTTTGCGCGATCGCAACGGAGGAAAGTAGAAAGATAACTAGAGCGGACGCAAATTTCTTCATATTGTTCCCCGTAAGCAACAGGTTATTATTCAACCAATTGGCTTTTTGCAGATTTTGGACCGCCTTTGCATGGTTGTCATACCCGGCTTGAGGCTATTGGAAGAATTACGGAAAACTAAGGAGCTTTCGTGGCGCCAGGATTGGCACTTCGTGTACGTAGAGTGGCACTTGCTCATCACCGATTGAGTTCAATTATTGCCAATGCGGAATTAGTGTTGTCTTGGTTTTGCATTGCTCATTGGGCATGAGTTTTTCTTTCCACGCTTCATCGGTTATATCGCTATTGGCAGCTGTACTTGTTTTGTACTCTGGTAGCGGGGTGGCTCATGGTTCTGCCGGTGACTGTGAGAGCTCATTTGCTTTGTCTCAGCCGCGGGGCAATGCGCACTTATTCGCAATGTCTGAATCTCAAAAGAAGGAATTTGAAAAGCCTGCCATTATGCCATTAGTTTTGTGTCAAAGGCCGACTTTGCGGCGAAGTTTGGGGTCCCCCCACCGAGATACTTGCCCAAGGAAACATCCGGAAAAGTTCTGTTCACTCAAGATATCGTAAGGCATTTGCTGCCACCTACCGGGCCTCTAAAATTTGTGTCAATCAAAAGGGAACATCTGGATTCTAGGCTTTTTACGATTGGGTCTCAGTTAGAGGCTAGGTCCGGTCCCGATTTTGTCCAATTAACCTCGACGGATATTTATCTTTGGTCCAGGTCTTCGAGAGGTGGAAAGTTTGGGATCGTCAAGTTGGCCTATGTCGATGGCGGAATTCCTGTGGCCGTCAAGACTCCCATCGGAGTTGATCCAATTCCTGAGATATTTTCGGCTGTGTTGCTTTCTGAATTGGGTGTTGGTCCTAAATTCAGAGGAGTAGTTTTCGACGGAACTCGCTTTTCCTACGCGATGGAAATCATCCCCGGAGATTTCGTAATATCGGAAAATATAAGTTATAAATCTCTCTTACAAAGAGAAAAAATTCTTAACCGCCTTGCCGAGTTCAACATCACAGGGCATCTTGACTATCAAGACTATAAGACCCCGGACGGCGAACTACGGGTGATTGACGCTAGTACATATATTGAACAATATTTGTCGATTTCCAAAAGCACTCAATTTCGAATGATCGATCTCCACCTTCTTCGTGTGGTTTTCATAGATTGTCCGCTGGATGTCGCGGTAAAGTACCTGTCGAAATTGAAAGATAGAGACCCAGTGTTTTTCAGTAAGATAAAGCACGAGTACGGCAGCATGCATTATGCGGATGTAAATGATCCTATTAGGCGAAAAACCCTCGACGACTTGCTAGAGCGCTAGTTTGTCAAAGCGACATTTTTCGTCACAGTATTTCTTCAATTGGATTTAACAACGCCGCCATATTTAAAAAACTTCGCCTGAAGTTTGCATTTCCGAAGCAGTCAGTTTGCATTGACGGTCAGTCGGCCCTTTTTCCGACCTGACCCATCTGATCTGAGGAGACTCCACAAAATGACTATCAAATACGTGTCGAATCAGTTTCGTCTTTCGAAGATCTTGTTTCTTTTCTTCTTTCTTTTCATCGCAGTTTGCTGACTGCGGGTCGACCGGCCATAGCGGGTGGGATATTCACCTGTGAGGGGCAATTTGTTGAGTCGAATGGTCGAGAGACTGCAGGTCATGAAATCGGTGCGGTGATGACAGAACTCGGCTTTAGAGTAACGACAACAAACCAATTCGGTCATAGGTACGCCGGCTTTGATCGCACCGTTTCGATTGATGGACGCGAGATTTCGATTTTTGTTATTCCGCGACTAGAAAATTCTTTTCGAGCGGTGGACGCAAATAAGCTTAATGGACATCGAAGTTGGGTGGTCGACCAGAGTGTGCCTGTGCTAAGCATCAGCTTCACTTCGCCGACAAACGGTGCAGGTCAAAGCCAAGTTGCTTCCTTCACCCCGGCGTCGGTGGCTGCACTCAACGCCAAGATTCGTCTTGCGGTCGATAAAACGCGCGCCGCAGTTAAGACTTTCCAAACTGATAGTTTTGAATTTACTACTCCCGAGAGCTCGCCGTTTTCGGTCGTGGATACTGATTTGCAGTATCGGTCGGGGAGTGATTTGAATCGAAGCGTGGTTATCAGAGCCGATTCAAATGGCCGGTTTCTTGTTTTTCTGGAAAATCTAGTCGACGCACTTTCCCTATCTAAAAACGAGTTTCGGGCGAGCCGGGCGTCGACTCCAAAGACCGCGCCGATTGACCACCGAACTGAAGTTGTCGACGGAACACCCTACCGCGAAATCAAAAGAAATGGTTTTCAAACGAAGCGGCAAACTCGTAGCGATGATGAGGTCGTGAAAAAGGAATTAGCGGCGCTTGAACGGGCCGGTAAGTTGGGCTTTGATGCTCGCATGAAGATGGAAGATGCGCTTCGTCGAATTGACGCTGAGGTTGATTCACTTGCGATCAATCCTGGCGCCTATTTAACGCTGCGACCGAATGGACCAGAAAAATTAGGCACAGAGCTCTTCGCTCTGGTTAGGCGTCTGGATGATCGTGCCTTAAATGCCTATATGAAGACTCTAAAGATCGGCGAAACCGCCGATGTCGGGCAGATAGTTCGTCATCGAATTATTTATTTCCGTCAGCTGCGCGATCACGGTGATGAACACCTCCTGCAGGTCATTCGTACTTTCATAGAACCGGAACTTGGCTTCGATGCTTATTTGAAAGCTTGGGAGTATCGTGTGAATGGAGTTTCAAGTTCATTTTCGCGCATGCCTGAACAGTGAAAACTAATTGCGAGAACGTTAGTTTGTCAGACCTGAGAGCAGAGAGAATAGAAATTGAAATGTTTGTTTCGCGCGTGCGCGAACGTCGTGTTTGCTTTCCGGGCCTGAGGCGCGGGCAAAACTTGCCAACTAAAATACTTCCGCAAGACTTCCATCCCGCGAAACTTGAGGCGTGTCAGTAGCACGCTGCGCCTGGCGAAGAAGTGCCAATGATTGCCGAGATGCAAGACTATGACACGACTGGAAGTTTGATTCCAACTTCGCGGGGCTTTTTGATGGAATCGGTTGACGAAAACCAAATAGCGGTCGAAGTTACGGCTCTCTAACTGACTTTGAAGGGCGAGACGATGTTTAATTTCGCTGTAGCCGGAACTCTCGAGCGCTATCAACCCATTCAGCGCGAGCCTGCGATCCGTCCCGTCGATCAGGCAAGGGCCGCGAAAAAGGTCGGCAGCTTAGAGACTGGAAATGAAGACGTGAATTTCGAATTTCCAGAGGAGAGCCCGCAGACTTTGCCCACAAAGCCGCTTGCGGTGAGGGGCTATGTTACGAATGCATCTTCCAGCCAGCCCCAGCAAAGAAAACGGGCCTGGATCGTTGCGGATCTCATGACGAAGTCTGTGAAGACATTGCGGAGTCATGATTCGATTTCAACCGCAAAGACTCTTCTCGAGGGAAGTGGCTTTCGACACATTCCAATCATTAACACAACGAAGTTAATAGAGGGATTGGTCTCGGATCGGGATCTCTTGCGTCAAAGCACGGATATCGTAAGTGCGCCGTTGGCGCCGATTTCCACCATCATGACAACGCGAGTACTTACTTGCTTTCCCGAAACCCCTCTTCGTCTGGCCGCACACACAATGCTAGAAGAAGGCTTTTCATCGCTGCCAGTGGTCGATCCCCAGGGTGTCCTTCTTGGGATCCTGACCACGGGTGATATCTTAAAGGCGTTGGTGAATGAGGCGCCCGTCGAAATCTGGGCCTAGTCGCGCTTTACGGTTGGTTTGATTTATGAGTCCCGATGTGCTCGAGTAGAGTGCGGGTTTTGAAGCGACTGGCATCTGTCTATAGACAATAGAGAGGGTAGAAATGAATGCACTTTGGCTTGTTGACATTTTTGACAAGGATTTTAAATCGTACGATGAGGTAGCAAATACTTTGCGCGGCCTTGGTTTTAGTCAAGACGATCAGATTTGGTGCACGTACCTGGCGCAGGAAAGCGAACCAAATTTAAACCTTGCCTATGATGTTCCAAAGGCCGACCGCCTGACGAAATTGCCCGAAGGTATGCTTGCGAAGCGAATTGCGAGCCTTAAATTAAAAGGCCTGCGGGTTTTACCTTCCGTCATTTCGACTCCTGGCATTTCAATGAAGTCTGGCGCAGATCGAGTTGTTGCCGACGCCAAAACAAAAAATGCCGACCTGATCGTGCTTCAAACACATAGCCGCAAAGGCTTTAAGCGACTATTGCTAGGAAGCTTTGCCGAGACGCTGATCCATCGTTCACCGGTGTCTTTGCTCATCTTAAATCCAAAAACAAAAGCAAAGACCTCAGTGAAGCGAATCGTTTACGCAACGGACCTGGCAAAATCAGCGGACAAATCAGTCCTTAAGGCGGCCGAGTATGCTAAGCGTGCACGCGCCGAACTTCGCTTGGTCCACGTTCCACTGCCTTCCTATGACGTTAAGTTTGCGGGCCAAGATCCTGAAGTTGATGCTTATCGTAAGTCTGTTCCTAAGCGCCTGTCGCAACTGGTAAAGATCGCTTCCGCGGGCGGGCTAAAGGTCGACTCTGTTATCGCAAAGCCGAATAAGCCGATCTCTGAAGCAATTGATTTCGAAGCAAAGCGTTTCAAGGCAGATCTAACGGCCATGAGATCGGATACTGGACCAGTCGAGTCGCTCTTCTTGGGAAGCGTTGGAAGAAGTCTTGTGCGTCTTTCGACACGACCGGTTTTAATTTTACGGGATTAGCCTGTCAAACCGGAGACCAGAGAGAATAGAAATTGAAATGTTTGTTTCGCGCGGACGTGGACATCGTCCGTGTTTTTCGAAGTTGCAACGCGATGAGCGTAGCCCATCCGCATCGTTAGAATGAACTCTGTTAGTAACTCTGCTTGTTCTTTTGTTAGCCCGAGAATATCTACGAGCGTCTTTGTGGATTTTGACAGCCACTGCTTTTCATGTTTGAGGATCACTTCGCCGATCGGATTCCTTGTCCCGCGATATCGGAAATAGAGCTGAATGATCACGGGGTTTAAATCGACAGATGTAAATAGAAAATCGGTTCCTTCTTCCGCCAGGCGCTGAAGGTCGGCTTTAGTTTTGGGGATCTCCGTCAATTTTACTCTGGCGAAATGGCTTGCCAGCACATCTGCTGCATATTCAATGAGCGCCGATTTTTCGTTCCCAATATATTCATAAATCCAAGCGCGAGACACACCGGCCTTTCGCGCAACTTTGGAATGGGTCACGCCCCCAAGGCCTTCGGCCTCTATCACTTCAAGAGCGGCGATCGACACGCTAAGTTGCTTCTGTTCCTTGGAACTTATCGCCGACACAAAGCACTCATTTCTGTTGGGACTATCTCTGGGCTTCCCCTAAGGCTGACATTATCTTAGAGCCAAAGGAAGGTCCCATGTTTAAAATAGTTCTGGCTTCATTTATCGCACTGATTCCACACAGTCCTTCGGTTGCGCTCGGTAACGAGACGTCCCCTAGAAATTGGGATGAAGTCTGTGCCGCCGTTGAGCCGAACGTCATGGAAGGTGATCTCATCTTTCTTGATATTCCGGTGTTTCTTTTTAGACAGGTAGCTTTAGCGACCCAAAGCTGGACCTCGCACGTGGGCATTGTCTTTAAGGATTCCGATGGAAGCTGGTTCGTGGCTGAAGCCACGATTCCGTTTTCTAAAGAAACTCCGCTATGTGACTATTTAAGAAAGTCATCGAGGTACAAGTTCGAAATCAAGCGACTGGCTAGGCGTCTCGAGGGGGCTGAGCTTGAGAAGATGCGGACGTCAGCATTTTCGATGCTGGGAAAAACGTATGGTCTTGGGTTCAATTTTGATTCTGGAAGAACTTTTTGTTCGAAATTTGCTTATCTGATTTATAAATCCATCGGGATCGAAGTGGGCAAAGTTCAAACGCTTCGGGAGCTAATCGAAGAAAACCCGCAGAGCTCAACCACTTTTTGGAAATTCTGGTATCTGTGGCGTATCCCACTTGAGCGAAGAACCGTGACGCCCGCAAGTCAGCTCAACGATTCAAAGCTAATCACAGTTGTGAAAGGTGACTAAAATGCGTTTCGCAGTTTTAGTTGCATTGACATGGATTAGGTAGGAATTGCGTTTACAGGACCCGGACTCAAGTCTGTTGAAGGATTGAGTCATGGACTCTCTCGTTCGAGAATTTTGTTACCACACTTAATTCTTAACGATGAAAGAAGAGTCCGAT